>CAJGDJ010000082.1 GCA_904502025.1 uncultured Muribaculaceae bacterium | reverse complement strand
CGAAAAAATGCTCAGCAGAGTTGAAGTAGTTAGTACAGAGGGTATTATCTTGGCTCAGCAAGAAGTTACCGGAACAAAGGGCGAAATAATGATTAATGAAGATTTGACAGGTGTGGCAATAGTTGCATTCTACACAGCCGACGGTCAGCGCATCACTCGCAAAATAAAATTATAAACTATTAAACATGATTTAATATGAAAGCAAAATATAAAATAATACTTATAGCGACAATGCTTGCAATATCAGGCAAAATGTATTCAGAAAATCTCCTTATTGGAAATAAAAGCAATACCATTGTAGGCAATGTTTCGGAGCACACATTTATGAATGACAAATGTGCGGTAGAATTTAATATCGATGTCACCCATCAAGGTAGTTATTATGCGTGTTTTTGGGTACATCCATTGCGATATGACATTAATGAATATGCCTCTTACGCTGTGTATGTTAACAATACATTAGTGGGTAATATTGCACCAACAACACCCGGTTGGCAGGCTATAGGACTATCAGATGATTCTGTAATATCATTATCTGAAGGGAATAATAGCGTAGTCATTGTAGGAGACGAAAGTGCTGTGCCAATGGTGGATATGGTACAGTTTGGTTTGGATTATGCTTCAGCTCAGATTTTGCAAAGTGATACAATTGGACAAATCGCTGATTTTGCAGAGCCTAATGATGTGATTATATCCGATGGAATGGAAGGTAGTATTTCAATGCCATTATCATACTCATATAATCAACAAATCATGGTTAAACCAAATGAGGAAATTGAGGTTGAAACGTATGATGCATTGAGTCATTCTGTAGATATATTATTCTCAGGCAGACGAGGAAATTGGAGTTCAACGCCTGAAATGAATCAACATCTAAATTGGTATAAAGAATCAGAAGCATATTCTTCTCAAAGCAACGACCATAAAGCATATTTACGAGTAAAATCAATGACACCGGGTCAGGCTTTTTATACCATAAAGCTAAGAGGAGGAGAAAGTGGTGTCAAACAAAGTGTTGACATATTAAGAATTAATATCATAGATACATTAGGAAATGTTCGTAATACATATTTAGCTGAGGATTGTTCTGCTTTTTATGCTCATGCCGACGGAGTACTTCTTTCCGGAAATACGTATGTTAGCAAAGTAAGATGTGCCGGTACTATGGGAAGTGTAACAAGTGTGACACCGGTACTTGCAATTACAGGAGCCGGTAGTACGCCGGGCAGAATTATTAAATTGGGTAGTTTATTTGATTTAGCATCAATGTATTTTGAGGTTGAAACTACACCAATTATTTCTACTACCGGATTTCATGTCTATAACTCAAACAGTATGAGCTCAGACGGACATTGTAATGTAAAACTTATATACAATAGTTCGAATGCTCAATATGTTTCACAAGTCAAAAAAGGAAATGATAATACTTCAGTAATATCAGCACAATGTCAAGATTTAAATATATTAAAATCTAAAGAATCGGTAACAATCATTGGTGCGACGGGCAAGGTCGATGTAGCAATCTATACGTTTGACGGAGTGAAGGTGGCAGAAGCATCGGGCTCAGAGTCGGTCAGCTTATCGACAGCCGAATTACCGATAGGTATCTATGTGATCAAAGCGACAGACAGCACCGGCAACAAATTGATTCAAAAAATTGTGATTAAATAGTATCTTCATTCAAGAGGGAGCTAAATAGTGCGGAAGTCATGTAATTAGCAAAAATAAGGAATAGTTTTCCGTAACCTAAGTAGGCCGACAGGAGAGATTAAACATCGCCCTGTCGGCATCCTATCAAGGCGTATTCGACTACGTCCCCGACGACGAACGAGCATAAAGTTTGTGATTTTGTTAAAATGTGGAAAATAGCAACAAATTAATATAAATTACGAAATAAATTTGATTTTAAAAAAACTATTTATCTTTGCAAATAATAGATAAACTAACGTTTAACATATCAAACATCTAATGTTATGATAATAACCCAACTCAATTCAAAAATCAATAAATCAATAAATCAATTTTAATTTAACCCTAATTTATAAACCTATAAAAATTAAGAGTTATGAAAAAGATAGCAAAAATTTTGATGAT
>CAJGDJ010000081.1 GCA_904502025.1 uncultured Muribaculaceae bacterium | reverse complement strand
ATTACGATTGAAGATTACCAATGTCGCAAATCAGAGTTGGAAGCTTTGCTTGCTATCAGCCCCTATTTGGAAGAACTCTTTCATATAATACGAATGGCTCCAAATCAAGAGGAGTGTGCCAAGCAAGTTGCTTTACGATTTGAATTGTCGCCGGAACAAGCTAAGTATATACTTTCCCGTAGGCTGACATACATTACTTCGCTGATACATGTAAAACTCCAAAAGGAGTACGACAAAGTCATACAGCATTTAACGAACAATGCAGAGTAAATAAAATACAATATGGACTACCTGAAAATATTTAATGAAGATATTGCTTTTAATGCAGCCAATCCACGTTATCTCAATGATGTATCTGATGATGAATGTGGAGAACGCCGACCATTTCAACTCGGTCTGGTCGGGCGAACATTGTAAAAACTGCAAGCGCAAAGACTATTGTGCAGCCGCATTAAATAGCAAAATTTATCTTTATCATACATTGACATTCCCTCTCTGACCTGATATGGCAGAGAGAGGTTTTACTTTCGTCGCATAAGCAAAACCAATAAAATTATGACACAAAAGAAATTTTCGACAATTGAGGAGTGTTGCGAGTTTGTAAGGCTATTCAGCCAACTTGCAGAACAGAAAAGTAAAGAAGAAATAAATAACGATGTAATCGATATGCATATTGCACTCACAAAGCATATTGACGAGTATGTTAATCGTGTTTGTGCCCGTCATAAATTAAAGTGCAGTGTGGCGCTAAATTATAGAATTCGAAACCTTGGGAAGTGTTATAATCGGACTTGTTTTATTGAACTCAATCCGGAATTGCTATTTTATGGGGCTAACTATTTTAGAGAAACTATCTTACACGAACTCGCACATCTTACAAATAACAACCATAAGAGCAACTTTTGGAGAACTCATATTGCCTATTTACAGGAAGAGGGATTACTCCCCCAAGGAAAGATTTTAGAAAGTCAAGAGATTAAGCAGTCTAATACTGTTAGCTACAAAAATAAATGGTATCTCGGTTTGTGGAGTGAAATAAAACCTTCTATTCAATTAACTCTAAACGGGGAACCAATTGTTGATCTCTATTCTCATAATAAAATTAAAGATCTTTATGGCACCTATTTTCATTTGCATAATCCATCGCTTCGTGCTAAATTGTCGGTTGATGGTTTGCAACAACTGCAAACCGTAAAAATAATGAGGTCTATTATAAGAAAAGCGATAAAGCAGCAATTAAACATAAATATAATGGCTTAATGACAAAAGACGAACTCTGCGAGGCGCTCCACCGAGAGATGCTATTTTACTACTTTGCACAGCGAGAGCCTCGGCTTGAAATCCGCACGGGCGAGTCGCTTATTAGTGCCATTTAGCGGAAGGTGCAGCTATCAATACAACAAATCACTCAAAAACTCAACTTCTCCGACCAATCTGCCTTCGGCAAATTCTTCCAATGCCGCAGCGGCATTTCCCCAACCATCTTCCGCAGAAAATAAACAAAAAAAAGTCGAGCTTCATCTCTGAAACTCGACCTTTTTTATTATGCATTATGAACCGAAGGTCATGAGCCGATAGGCGAATAATTATGCATTATGAATTATGAATTATGAATTATGAATTATTTATAAGGGCACCCATGACATCCTGATGCCGAACAGCTCGAACATGGTGTGTCGGAATCGTTGCGACGGAATTTGCGAACGATACGCATCACAATATAAAACAACACCAATATCAAGATGCCACCCACTATCACCTCTTGCCATACATTGTGAATAATCGATTGATAAACAACAAACGACACCACCCATGCCAATGCAATGGTATATACTGCTACAAACACAGCCCACCACCACGATCCTGTCTCGCTCTTGATAGTTGCCAACGTACCAATACATGGCAAATATATCAACACAAAGAGCATCAAACTGATGGCTACTGCCACATTATATAATGGGTCGCCATTCTCATCAGTGACACTGAGCAATTTTTCAGAAAGCGATGCTGCATCATCCTCATCTGCACTATACAACACACCGAGCGTACTCACCACAATCTCCTTAGCCGTTACACCCGTAACCAATGCCACCGAAGCCTTCCAGTCAAATCCCAACGGCGCCAACGCTGGCTGAATTGCCTTACCAATCTGACCCAAATACGAATATTCGAGTTGACTGTTGACCGTTGCAGCAAACTGCTCCCCTAAGTTAGGGGAGCTGCCGTAGGCTGAGGGGTATGTTGACTGCTGACCCAAATATTCCTCCCCTGTCTTAGGGGAGGTGTCCGAAGGACGGAGGGGTTCAACCATTGACTGTTTTTCGCTTCGCTCAAGATTT
>CAJGDJ010000080.1 GCA_904502025.1 uncultured Muribaculaceae bacterium | reverse complement strand
GATTGTGGTGTGCAACCTCAATGGCATGGTAGTTGAAATGTCATCACCCATGACAACCGAAGCCACCGTTTCACTTTCTGACTACGCATCGGGCATATATGTAGTAAAAGCAGTAACGGCTTCAGCAACCCAAACACAAAAAATTGTCAAACACTAATCTCAGTATATTATGAAAACAGTAAAACGACTAATAATGATATTTGCGTGTATGATAACAATAAGTTCAGTAAACGCACAATATCTACATCTTTATAAAGATGGCTCATTGATTAAATCGTACGTGGCAGAATCTATCGACTCAATGCTCATTGATACATCAAGTTCGGCATGTTATATGGATTTATATAATAATGGGACCAAACACCGAGTAGGCAATTTGAATCGTATCGACGATTTTATGATAGGCGGAGAACCCATAAAAAGTGGTGTTTATATGGGAATAGTAGCATTTAGCAGTGGATTAAATATTCAACCAATAGGAGATTTAACCTCCTCAACCAAAAGTACATTCCAAAATTTCGTCAGCAGTCAAACGATGAAAGGTTCTACCCACTTGTATTATGCAGTAGAAAAATCAATCGAAATGCTCAAAAAAGCAAATCTGCCAATCGATTTAACCTCAGTTACGCTTGTAACCTTTACCGACGGTTTAGATGATGGATCATTTGATATGACCGACAAAGGATTTGTAACACGAGATGAATATCTCAACTACTTAAATGAACAAATAACAACGACCAAAATATCAAATTTAGACATCAATGCCTACACCATAGGATTCAATGGAGGTTATGTTGTGGATATGGCACAATTTGAAAAGAACCTGAAAATGATGGCCAGTAAAGATGATAATGCCAAAACAATTAGCAACATAAGCGATATAGAAAACTGTTTAAAGGAAATCAGCGACCAAATATATAAGGAAAACCATTATGCAACAGTAATGGTAACAATGAATGGAAAAGAACATGGCGAGATAGTAAGGATAACATTAGATGGAGTGTCAGACCCCACAAAATCCACAAAATATATTGAGGGTAAATTTACCCGACCACAATGTTGTTTATCGGAAGTAAAGTATGTTGGAGTAACATGTGAAAGCGGAGAAATAGTAGATTATGATGCCAAAATAGAAAACACATCATTGTATAGGTATGTCTTTGAAGATGTCAAAGCAAATGATGGCACAGAAATAAAAGCAAATAATATTGCATTTTGGACCTATATATCATCATCGGGATTATGGCAAGACACCAATGAGGGAGCCACCGGATATGAACCGGAGGTCGAACCGTTGAGAAAAAGTGCAGTAGTTGTATTCGCACTTGACTGTAGTAATTCTCTTGATACACAATTCGGCACATTAAAAAGTTATGCAAACAATTTCATAAATACCTTAGCAAACTATGGCAATGATAAAGGTTTTAGTGCCATTGATTTGAGAACCGAAACGCCGGAGACTCCCGAAATTCCGGGAACTCCTTCCCACTTTGTGGATTTTGATATATTCTCAACCTTGCAAAAAGATGAAATGATAGCAATTGAAGGTGGCACCTTTACAATGGGAGCAACCGCAGAGCAAGGTAGTGATTATGGTAGTGGTGAACGTCCAACACATCAAGTAACATTAAGTGATTTTTATATTGGAAAATATGAAGTCACTCAACAGTTGTGGGAATATGTTATGAAATATAGTGGCACAGCAGCCGATGGTACAACGATGAGTGCATACGCCTCAGATGTATGGTTAGACTCAAATCCATCGTCAAGATTTGGAGTAGGGGATTATTATCCTGCCTATTATGTGAGTTGGGAAGATATAGTCAATATCTTTATCCCCCGCTTGAACAAGATAACCGGCAAGAAGTTCCGTCTTCCCACCGAAGCCGAATGGGAATATGCCGCTCGAGGAGGAAATAAGAGCAACGGGTATAAGTATAGTGGTAGCAACTCTATTGGCGAAGTGGCATGGTATGACGGAAATTCGGGAATCGTAGCGCACGAAGTAGGCACCAAAGCCCCTAACGAATTAGGCCTATATGATATGAGTGGCAATGTGTGGGAATGGTGCAGTGATAGGTATAGCAGTAGCTATTACTCATCAAGCCCATCTACTAATCCCACCGGTCCCACCTCAGGCTCTCGTCGCGTGTATCGTGGTGGTAATTTGGGCAGCGATGCGTACGGCTGCCGAGTGTCGTATCGCGGCTACATCACTCCCGGCTCCCGCTACGAAATTCTCGGATTTCGCTTAGTGTGTGCAAGTCTATAGGTTCGGGCATTCACCTCTATTTCTAAGCTAAAAACAGCAAGAAAAAATAAAGAGCTAAAACGCAATTCCCTAATAGGGCGAGTGAAACCGCCCGAAAAAGGGAATTGCTGTTTTTAGCGATGCAAAAATAGTATCTATCCCCCTCCGGTGCAAGCACCTCGTCCCCCTTTTGCAAAAGAGGGACAGCTATATTGTTAAATGCATAAAAGGCTCTCCCTCTGAAATTTGCG
>CAJGDJ010000079.1 GCA_904502025.1 uncultured Muribaculaceae bacterium | reverse complement strand
GTTGGATAGTATTCCCGATAGAATCTGCGGTTTTGACGCTTGAAATAGGCGCACACAGAACACCTTCAAAGCGTTTTACGCCCTGAACGCGACCAATAGTCGTAAGCAATATGTGCATTCTATTCTGCTGCATTTTAGTTCCGTTTTTATCCCACATCGGGAGTGCAAAGGTAGTGATTTGACACGCTACCTCCAAAGATTTTACACACTAATCTTCAGTCAATTAGGCAACACACTAAAGTATATAATTTTGGAATTTTGGGTGGTGATTACGGCCTTTACTCTATTTGTACAACTCAGGGCGTCTGCGTTTGTTTTCGTCTTCAATCATTTGATTCATCTCTGAATCAGGCGCGACAACATTGTACTCAAATGCCTTTTCAAAAGCAACTCTTCCAGCGTCCGTCATCAAGCCTCGGTCTTCAAGGTCCATACATCTATCCAAATTTAGTTGTGTCCAATGGCTTTTAGGACGACGAGGTGAAAGGTGTTGAACTAATCGACCATCCGGAAGGCGTTTGAGAGTGGAATCTATCCAACCGAAGCATAGAGCCTCCTCCACAACTTTGATGTAAGAAATAGCAGAACATTCGGGGCATTTGTTGCAAACTATATTTACACCCCCTCAACCCCTGGTAGGGGCGAGTAGGGTCGCTTCGTGGCGAATCTCGTTTTCCGCTCCAAGCGAAGCCTCCCTTATCAAAGGGAGGTTTGGAGGGATTGTCTATATGGTTGCGGACTCTTCCGCGAAGCGCACAAAAAAAGGATAGCTTTATGCTATCCTTCGTGCGTTGAGCGGAAAACGAGACTCGAACTCGCGACCCCAACCTTGGCAAGGTTGTGCTCTACCAACTGAGCTATTTCCGCAGTACATTTAAAATTTACGTGTGCAATCCTTTTTGATTGCGAATGCAAAGGTACACCATTTTTTTTATTCTGCAAACTTTTTCGTAACTTTTTTACATTTTTTTGCAAAATTTCTTGTTTTTGCCCCTTTTTCGGCACAAAAACACCAAAAAATTACCAATCCAAGGCTATCATCATGGGGAAAATGGGGGCGATGGGATTGATGGGGAAATTGTTAAGATTAGCTCGGTGGAGGATATTGAGAGGGTGTTGGAGAGGTTAAGAGGATAATAAAAATAAAACACCCACGAGCTTAATTGCTCGTGGGGATGAAATTCCTACTTAAGTATTATTTGTAAAATGATATGAGAGATATAAGTAACACCATTATTATCAGTTTCTGTTGCAATTTCGTAACATATATTAGGTGTTAGTTTTTGGCCTCTTGTAAATTGTTCTAAATATTGACATGCTTCAACACACATTGTGGTTTCATATTCTTTTCTACAAGACTTTGGGCTACACTCAATGCGTACAATGAAGGGAGCATTATTTACGATTTGTTTTTCATATCCCTTAAAACCTATATCTGGTCCTAAATATTTAATCTCTATCATAATTTTAGTTTATTAATTATTCAAAATCATAACCAACAATATCATTAGCATACTCACTCCAACAAATATCACTCTTATACGCATCTAATGAATTACGTGGAACATAAATTTTTCTGCCCGAGGCATTATTGCCGAATATATCTGAGTCTCCGCTTGGCGGAGTTGTTGGCTTACAATATACATATTCCAGCGAGTTGCAATCATAGAATGCACTATAACCAATCGAAGTAACGCTATCGGGAATGGTTACACTTGTCAGCGAGGTGCAATCACGGAATGCCCAATCTCCAATCGAAGTAACGCTGTCGGGAATGGTAACACTTGTCAGCGAGTTGCATTTATAGAATGCATAATCTCCAATCGAAGTAACACCATTGCCGATTGTAACACTTGTCAGCGAGGTGCATTCATAGAATGCATATCTACCAATAGAGGTGACATTATCCCCAATAATTACATTTGTCAGGCTAATGCAATATGCAAATGCGCTATTGCCAATCTCTACTGTACTATTAATTGCGATTTTCCATAAATTACTACAGTTGCAAAATGCGGAATTTATATTTTTTGAAAGTCCTGTAAAGTATTTAAATTCAGTAAATGCAATAATCTCTTTATTCCCATTAAATGTAGTACCTATATCAGTTACTGCAGCTGCTTCTGCATAAGATAACTCACCATCATTATTGGTGTCCCAATTCTTACAGCAGATAGCCTTAACCTGTAAGTCCTCAAACTGGATGTTCTCTTTATCGTGTTTTGGGAGTGTTATCATTGTGCCATCTGCCAAGTTGAAATATACATACTCATCATCCTGTGTTACACTTGAGAATATGCTATCTCCATCTACTCCATCAATTCCATTAGAGCCATTCTCTCCCGTAGCTTTGCCGAGTTCTATCCAAGTAGCACCTTCATCGTATGATACATACCAATAGTCATTCTCAATTTTCAACCGTGGAGTAATACCATCTACTCCATTGGTGCCATCTTCACCGTTACTGCCATCAGTGCCGTCAATTCCATTAATACCATTTGCTTGTATCTTGTTACCCTTACCGTCGAGCAACCACTCTCCGTCAAGAGTCCAATAGTAGATACCATCGGTATCTTTCATTACGCCAATCTGAGGGGTGTAACCATCTTGACCGTTGACGCCGTCTTTACCATCTTTGCCATTGTAAATAGTAATAGTGTCGCTGCTTGCAAATGAAATAGTGTAACCAATAACCACACCATCCTCACGCACTGGAGATACATTGGTAATGTAGTCTCTCTTCTCCAAAGCCTCAACAAGTGTCTGTAGAGCATTGATGTTTGTGTTCATCTGCTTGCACAACTCCTCGAGGGCTGCAATACGCTTCTCATGGTCATTAAGGGTTTGCTCCTGTTCATTGAGCTTGTCCCAGATAGCAGAGTCATCGAACTTACTGCACGATGATACTACAACTGCCAATACAATGGCAAAT
>CAJGDJ010000078.1 GCA_904502025.1 uncultured Muribaculaceae bacterium | reverse complement strand
TATATACAGATACCATCTTGCGGACTTGTTGAAATTAATGCTGATGCTATACTTAATTTTTCAGCTTTAACCTTTTATATAACTGCTAATTTCTCATCCGGTGATGTTTTAATCACTGTTAAGGGTTCAGGCGACGAACGCATTATATACGAGACGAGTTTTAATGTGTCAGCTGATTATATTATAGGTGAGAATAGTAATGCGCGTTCTAGTTTTATTGGCGTGGCTTCTCAATATTTGACAGCGCCTGCCTCAATCAGTTTTGAAAGCGCAACAGGTGAGTATTTAACAGATGTTATTGGCGCTGGTTTACAAGGCCTTGCTGAAATAAGTGGAGGCTTGCCAACACATTTTTCAAATTCAGGGCAGTTAGGCAGCTCTTTAATGACTTATGACACTACAACTATCAGTGTATATTGTGTCGCTAAGAATTTTTCAACTACAATAGAGAATTTTGCAATTACTTTTGGTAAACCGCTTTTTGCTTATGATGCACTTGCCAGCTATACCGGTTTTTTACAGTGTATTGATTTTCAAAGCCATTGTATTGCCACCGCGTCGGAAAATGACAATATAACACGTCTGTTAAATAGCGGAATCTACATAGAATAGAAAAGAGGTGATTAAAATTGTATGATATACCTATTTATTATGACTATCAAAATGTCAGAGATAGTATAATACAGCCGTCAACAGTCCATGTACATGATAATGCTTTATCAAGGTATTTCAGACGATATCTACTAATGAAAGCAATATCCGTTTTTAAATGGCAAATACCGGATAACTGGGATATTGATTATTTTTTATATAATCTTTATTGTCGCGGTTATATTGCCGTAGTAAATACTGATAAGTTTGGAATAATCCCTCAGCATTGCGGACTTGGTGGCTATGGCGTCTTTTATGAGCCGACTTATGCAATTATCAGCAATCCTTTATTATCCGGGATACTTATGCCAAAAATCGGTATTCAGACCGAATTAATAAAGCTTAATCATGACTATGGCGGAATCCTTGACATAATAAATTATTATGGTGATTTAATGGCACTATCAGCAGAAACATCCGGAACTAATTTGCTAAATTGTAAACTTGCATATGTATTTGCTGCTGGTAGTAAAGCAGCTGCTGAAAGCTTTAAAAAATTATATGACGAGGTTGCAAGCGGTGAACCTATGGCCGTATGTGATAAAGCGTTAATGAATGAAGACGGGAAATTAGGTGTTCAAATGTTTAATCAAAATCTCCAGCAAACATATATAGCAGGTGACATTTTGAGCGATATGAGAAAATATGAGGATGAGTTTTTAACTATGATCGGCATCCCTAACGCAAATACCGACAAAAAAGAGCGCTTAATAACTGATGAGGTCAATAGTAATAATATTGAGGTTAAATGCTTAGCGGATGAATGGCTCGAAAATTTACAAGCATCATGCAATAGAGTTAATGCAATGTTCGGTACAAATATAGCCGTTAACTATCGCTTTAATGATGGAAAAGAGGTGTTATCAAATGAGGGCAACAGTATCAGTACTAGGACTTTATAATTATGATCATACCATTTTTGATAATTTTGTTGTCCCGGCTAATTTCGAAACCGGTGCAAAGGCTGCTATAATAAATAACATCTTAATTGAGACTGGTGAGCTTGAATGTTTATATACGAATCCTGACTTCTTGCGTGAAGCAATCGGCCTATGGTGCAACAAGTATCAGCTGGAATGGGAAGAACTAAGGAAAACACAATTATATGAATATAATCCTATTTGGAACGCGGATTATAATATTACAGATGATACTCTTGAGACTCGTGATCTTGCCGGAACTAATGACACGACTAACACCTTTACCCGGTCTTTAGCTGAGGATTATACAAGGGGATTGAATGAAAATAGATCGGGATTAACAGAGACAGACAGCGAAATAAAAGACCATACGAATAAGCATACCGGGACTGATGCAACCGAAAACAGCGTATACAGCTACAATAATAATTCAACAGACCAGCCAAGGGATAAAAGTGTAACAACATATAACAGCACTAATACGGAAAATGGTAAATCTAGCGGAGAAACAGACTGGAGCGACAGCACTACGCAAACAGGTGGCACAACTACAACGCAAACAGGTGGCACAACTACAATCAATGACAATGATACTACGGATACCGGAACTGTTAATACCGCATATACTAGATATTTACGTGGAAATTATGGACAAACAACGACCCAGCAAATGATTAATGAACAACGTGAGGTTGTAAAGTTTAATCTTTATAATTACATCATTCAACAGTTTAAAGAAAGATTTTGCATTATGGTTTATTGATTTTTATAATAAATTTGATATGATTATATTATGAGCATTTCTATTAATATCAGAAGGGAGGTGAAACATTTGGCTCTTAATCAGATACCTTATACTAATACGCACAATTTAAACCTTGATTGGATAATTAGCAAGTTAAAGGAATTTGAAACCCGGATTGATGCGATCGAGGATTATGGTGAAGACATAGCAGCACTCAAAAATGCTGTAAATACACTTGAAACAGCATTAACAACACTTAAAAATACTACTGCTAATTCACTTGCAAGCATTAACGCAAGATGTACAGCCCTTGAAGATACTGACGACAAATTATTGCAAAGTATTAATGCACTATATGATAGTGTTGCTGCTGATATTAATGCTATTACAACACAATTTGATGCAATAAACGCCAGCATTGTAGCGTTAAGAGCGTACAATGATAGTTCTAATGCGATCATTTTGAATGAGTCTAAAGCGTACACGCTTGAAAAAGTAAAAGAACTGTTAGACTATTTTTCAGTCCCTAAAAGCATCTATGTCAAAAATCCTTGGACTAATACAATTGTAACAATTCAGGAGTTTATTGATTATCTCTATGATCTGCTGCATTTTGCCGGTATGACAGCAAGCGAGTTTGACGGCTTGGGATTAACTGTTGATGAATTTGAGGCCTTGCAGCTTACTTGTGAGGAG
>CAJGDJ010000077.1 GCA_904502025.1 uncultured Muribaculaceae bacterium | reverse complement strand
TCGGCTGTGTAGAATGCAACTATTGCCACACCTGTCAAATCTTCATTAATCATTATTTCGCCCTTTGTTCCGGTAACTTCTTGCTGAGCCAAGATAATACCCTCTGTACTAACTACTTCAACTCTGCTGAGCATTTTTTCGCTCTGCCAACCGATTTCACCTTCGCTTTGACTAAGTCTTATTGCATCGTTAGAGATAATTTCTGTTACACTTAAATCTATCTTATCTAAATCGACTTCACATAGTTCGTTATTGCTTGATAAACAATAAATCTTACTGCCATACTGCACAAAATCCACAAATTCTCCACTGAACGGTAAATCACACAAAACATTCCATGATGCACCCATATCGTCTGAGTATTCAAATGTGTAACCCTCTTCTTGCATTACTCGACCATATAATCTGTCCGGATTTCTTGAATCAAAAGATATTTGAATCGGACCTATAAAATCAAAGTATCGTTTGGTGTAATCCCATGTCTTGCAACCATCTTTACTTACAGCAACAGCGACTCCTGCAATAACCACCGTATTTGGATCTGTAGGGTGGAATGCTATCCCTTCCGGCATAATAAAACCTGTCTGTTCCTTCCAATTTTTTCCTCCATCTATTGAGTATTGAAAGTAATCACTACCTATTGCTTCTGTAAAACTACGCGATGAATAAATGATTATATCCGGATTATTGGGATTGTATGCAAGTCCTCGTCGCCCTGTCGATTCTGAATAATCTCCTATCTTTGTCCATGTCGCGCCAAAGTCTTCACTTCTAAATAGTGATGTCAAGCATGTTGCCAAAAGTGTATTGTCATCATTGGGATGCTGAACCAATGCATCTACTGTATAATCGTAATATGCAAATTCACCGGTACTATATGCTTTAAATTCATTAGGTGTGTATAATGTCATATCATTGTAGTCTTCACTTGCCTTAACTGCAAAAATATGTCCTGCAGGATAACAATTATCTGTCACTGCAAGTATTGAATCGCCTTTACTGACAAAATCGCAAACAGCTGTACCTCCAAATGCATACAATTCATGCATCTTATATGTCGAATTATCCATATTGTTCAAATCCAATAAATATACTCCTGTCGGCGATGTGATATACAATATACTTTCTTCCAACATCAAACGTGGCTGAAAATTAGAATCGTGCATATTGAGTTTGATTTTTGATACTTGTGCAATACCTAAATTTGCAATTAGCATAATAAAAGCTAATAGTATTGTTCTATTTATAGTCATAAATCCATATTATTTTAAATGTTAATAATTTTCTTGTTTCCTTGGTGTTGCCAATAATGCTTTGTAAGCATTTACAAGTCCATAGCCAAATCTGCCGTTCCATGTTCCATTTGGATATTCGTCAAAAAATTCATAGTCATAATTGCCTACTTTTGTCGTGTTCTGCTCAATGATGTCACGTACTTGTTGTCCTGTCAAATCCGGATTTCTTTCCAATATCAATGCTGCAATTCCTGCAACATGTGGTGCTGCCATCGATGTGCCATTTTTTAAACCTACCTCGTTCCCAGGGATTGTAGATAAAATATCAACACCCGGAGCTACAACATCAAGACAATCTCCATAACTGCTGAAACTCGCTCGATTACCGGACGAATTGATTGCTCCTACTGCCAAAATTTCAGAGCATAATGATGCCGGATAATTCACCGGCCCATACGAATTGCCGGCAGCGAATACTACTATACAACCTTTTCCTGATCTGCCATTTTCTAATGCTTGCATAATTGCATCAGCAAGAATTTCACATCTTGGACTATGCCATGAGCAATTTATGACATCGGCTCCATTTCTCCATGCCCAATTTATACCATAAGCCAAATTTCTTGTCATCATATCAGACGTCATCAATTTATTACTAATCGACATAATCTGTGCATCAGGTGCAACCCCTGCTATTTGTAAGCCATTGTGTCTTTTCGCTGCTGCAATTCCTGCAACATGAGTGCCATGATCGCGATATAATTGACTTGGCTGAATTGAATAACTCAATTCGGTATCACAACTTGCAAAACTGATATTTTCTGCTAAATCTAAATGCGCAAAATCAACACCTGTATCAACAATTGCAATTTTAACTCCCTTTCCTGTCGCTATATTCCACGCTGAACTTGCATCAATGTCAATTGTATCATTTACACTATTGTATAGACCCCATTGATCTAATATATCTTCATCCCATGATATATCTGTGACATCACTACACGAAAAATCCGGTTGACATGCCGCAAACATACCTCTTTGACATAAAAGGTTTGCCAATTCTAAAGTTGTCATTCTTGTGTCCGGAGTTATTGATAATGTGTACCATAATGGCATGTATTGATCTTGTGCTACAAATGTCAAATGAAACTCATTGATTATTGATGTTATTCTGGATTGATGTGTACTTGACAATAATTTTATATTGATATAATTTGTCAAAGCTAATTCATTTCCATTTTCATCATAATATATTGGCAAAACTATTGAAATGTTTGGATTTATTCGTCTCTTCAACTCTCTCATTATTACATCTGTCGTTGATTGAGTAGCAGAAGTGCTCGCAATTATAGCGTTTGTGTAGATACTTCCTTGGTACATATCTGCAACAACGGTCGAATTTGGTAAATTAGACAATGCTTGTTCTGAAGCATTATTAAATGTTAAGATTTTCACCTTATCATAATTAGGATATAACTCTATATGTTGCCCCTTATAAATATAATAACCGGATTGGGCAAACATCGGAATTGATATTATCAATCCGATTATAAGATTAATAATTATTTTCATCGTTTTTTATATTTAAAGTTGAATACTAAATTTATTTGGTTTGTAGCCGGTGTTCTGTATTGCGACACTATGCCATATCCTCAAAACCGATAAAAAATAGAATATGGCTTGTCTGGCTGAGTTTGAGTTGGGTTGTTATCATAACAGTAGATGTTTGATAGGTTAATTACTTGGTGCTCGTTCGTTGTCGGGGACGTAGTCGAATACGCCTTGATATGTTGCCGACGCTGACTGCACTTGTATATAATATGTACCACGAGCCCAGTCGGAAGTGTCGATATCGA
>CAJGDJ010000076.1 GCA_904502025.1 uncultured Muribaculaceae bacterium | reverse complement strand
TCCGATAAAATGTGTACTTTTACCCATGGTTAAACTTGTTTGTGGTAAAACAAAAGTAACCAAAAAGGACTGATTCATGCAAATGGAACCAGTCCTAATTTTTTATTCACTCAAAAAAAGTTTTATCGGACAGCAATAATTAATTATGAAAAATAACATTCTTATTCTAGGTATTGGAGGTGCTGCACTCAATATTATTCAATCAATAAAAATGTCGCAACACCTCACGCTCGCCAACACAAACTTTGTAGTTGCCGACACTGACCCCTCAACGCTTAACAATGCTATCGATTTAGGCATCAATACAATATACCTCAACCATTATAGAGATAGCAAACTTTCTGATATTTTTAATAATATCTCAAAAGTGTGCATCATCGTTGGATTAGGAGGATACACAGGCTCAAAATACGCAATTTGTTTAACTCAAGCAGCAAAAGATTGCAATATTGAGTCAATCGCAATATTTGCCACCACCCCATTTTCATTTGAATCAAAAACTCATATTGAGCGTGCTCGTTTAAGCTGCCAGGAACTTTCAGCCTTATGCGATAACAATCTCTTTATTTACCATAATGATGAGTTAATCAACAAATATCCCGAATTGAATTTTCTAAATGCATTCAATGTTGCCGATTCCGATATAGCAAATGGTCTTGATTCATATTTATTAAAAACGACATAAAAGCAATTTACACCAACAAAAATGGCGACTAAATATTTTTTAGTCGCCATTTCGTCTATCTTTTTTACTCAATCTAATCCTTTGCCATTTCGGCAATTTTCTTATCAGCCCAAGATATTGCAATATTGCCTTTATCATTGACTTTAAGATATTTCTTTGATTTTTCGCGTTCTTCAGCTGTTAGCTTTGGAATGTTTACAACAATATGCTTCATATATCCATTGATGTATTTATCTTCCAAATTAGAGAACAATGGAATCAAACAATCTATATTCCCCGCATTTAATTGATTAAACATTTCTTTGAATCGTTGTGATTTAACCTTTCCCGGCATCCACTTATCATCTTTCTTCAAGTAAGCCAAGTCGGCCTTTTCATCTTCGCTCAATGCGTCGTATGAAGCAATTGCATTTTCGCCAACCACTTTTGTTTGTGGAGCCTCATCAACCTTCGTTTCCACCACAGACTGGGAAGCATCAAGCTGTGCTTCGGGCTGTGAAGCCGATTCTACATTAACAGTTGCCGATGGTTCTGCATCTTGTTTATCATCGAGCAATGCAGCTTCTTCCGCTACTAATTCTTCAGCACCGTCTATGCCATCTGACGACAATGAACGTTCAAGAAGAACTCCTCCGGCAAGACCTAACGCAAACACAACAACAAGAATTACAATTTTTCTTAACATCGAACTTGAAGACTCGTCGTTGTTTCCATTTCCACCAACCACGGCTGAACGGCCTGAAGTTACATCTATATCATACTCGTCAGAGTTTTGACGGCGAGTTGCTTTATACCCATTAAATGTGCCTTTTTGCAAACTTTGATTCAATGGATCGGAAGGGCTTAATGTTTCAACACATGAAAATTCCTTGCCGGCAATATTAATATTCATCTTCACCCCACCCACACGAGGACGCAACGTAACTTTCATTTGAGGTGCTCGCACCAATTTATCGGCATCTAATTCAGCTTCAGCATCTTCATACAATCCGGCAGCTATTTTAATACGCAATTTTGTCCCAAGATCAGTATCTTTGACTTTCAACACCGTACCCTGTGTTTCCTCATCATTAATTGAGACACGAGGAACTACTTTCACCATTTTGCCGTCGGTATCATAAAGCATGATTTTTACAGCTTTTTCAAATACGATTCCAGCTTCCTCTGCACTCTTTACCTCTGCTTTATTTTCAGAATACAACAAGAAGCGACTTGAATCAGGAGTGCCAACTTTGATTGAAACAGAATAGTCGTCAAAATTTTGTTTATGATATACAAGATTCAAAATTTCACCATCTGTAACCACTTTCTTATTAGCTTTTACACCTTCGGGCACTTCCACATCGTATTTCACACGAATGCGAGTTGTTAGTTTTGATAATTGTGCATCTGGGAGCATGCCTGTTTTTGCCAAGTATATCCATCGACATGCAGTATATTCGGGTTGCATTGAATGTTGGAGAATCTTATCTAACTCAGATTCACTACTATATTCACGATATGCGTCTTTATATGCCGGCACTGACTTTACCGGCATAATCATTGGTTCTTGTTCTACTGCTTCCCAACCGTTTTGCTCAAAGCATTGTTCCACCAATGTAGATACCGACAAATCAAAATTATTTGCATCATAAAGCAATACATTTAACGCATTAAGAGTTGATCGCACTTGCGTGCCGGTATATTTTGTACCTTTCGCAATAAACAGCGTAATACTATAAAATCCATTACGTCCCGATGTATCATATTTACATGGTGCAACCAATGCATAATATGATCCATAGGTCGATACTCTCATTTTATAGATCACTCCATCAAGCTCAGGAAAATAGTTGCGAACATCAAGGGGATCTTTCTCAACCATATCCATCTTTATCCAATTATTTCGAGGGTCATCTCCCACAGGAATAATCGGATAACCATATTTATATTCTGCTCCATGCCCGAATTGACCGGCAACAGCAACTTTTAGATTCTTAAACTTATACATAATATTATATAGCCCAACTTATAGCTCTTATATTTCATATAGATTGTAAAATATCACCAGAAAATTAAAACACAAAGATAATTATTATTTTCAACTTTAATACTATTATCCACAACTAATTATCAACATTTACCGAATATCACAATGATTGAGTCAAAAAGAGGGCAGAACATAGCATTTTTGAAACAAAAAGCACTGCAAAATCACCTCCTAAAAACAACAAAATCAATCGTTTTTCTTTAATATTTTATCCAATGCATACGCCAACTGATCGGGACAAGACGTTGACTTCATTCCACAACGTATTCCACTTAGTCGCGACACCACATCTTCTGCTCGCATTCCCTCAACCAACCGAGATATGCCCTTAAGATTCCCATCACAACCTCCATAGAATACGACGTTTGATACAATACCGTCGTTCACTTCCATCTCAATCATTTGGCTACATGTGCCTTGTGTCTTATACCTATATTTCATATCAATTATTTTTATACAAAAAATCCTCCAAAACCATTTGGAGGACTCTTCGTACTCGAAGCGGGACTTGAACCCGCACAGCTGCAATAGCCAAAGGATTTTAAGTCCTTCGTGTCTACCATTCCACCATTCGAGCAACTTTTTTGACCAAAACTTACGTTTCTACCAAAAAGCGACGCAAAGTTAATATGAAGTTTTGAATTTTGCAAACTTGTGTAGTTATTTTTTCTATTCGCAGATTAAACAAGCAAGTGCGAAATTAAATAAAATGATTGAAGAAAGCACATTTAGGATTATTAAAATTTAATTTTTTACGCGGGCGATTGTTTAATTTTTTTTGAATAATGGATA
>CAJGDJ010000075.1 GCA_904502025.1 uncultured Muribaculaceae bacterium | reverse complement strand
GTCTCCTTTTTTTGTATTGCTTGTTTCTCTACAAATTCACTCTTTGGGGCTACGCGCCCCAGCCGTTTGGCAAACCTGCGGTGTTTTTCATATTATTATTTTTTTACCGCAAATTTTGCACTTCGATTTTGAATGTACATATTATATAAAAATAGGGAAGAACTATTGATTAAGGTTCTTCCCCGATGTGAGATTGTCAGAATAAATGAGTATTATTCAGGTTTATAGTCTTCGTCATACCATTTTGAGTACATGAGGTAGTTGCGAGCGATTTTTTGATTGATTTCGCGACTTTGTGCAGGGTCAACCATTTTTATGAATTTTGCAGGTGCGCCACCCCAAAGCTCGTTGGGACCAATCTTGGTTTTAGAAAGAACTACGCTGCCGGCAGCAACCAAAGCTCCTTCGCCCACTTCAGCATCGTCCATCACAACTGCTCCCATGCCGATGAGTGCAAGATTGTGGATTTTTGCTCCATGGATAGTGACGTTGTGACCTATTGATACATCATCGCCAATCTCAATGGTTGACTTTTGGTAGAGGGTGTGCAACACTGAGCCGTCTTGAATGTTAACTCGGTTGCCGATGCGAATAGAGTTGACATCGCCTCGCAACACGGTGTTGAACCAAATGCTACATTCGTCGCCCATCACCACGTCGCCAATTATTGTGGCGTTGTCGGCAAGGAAGCAATCTTTGCCTATTGTAGGAGTTATGCCCAAAAGGGGTTTTATGAGTGCCATAAATAGAGTCTATATATAATAATGTGTAATTAACGTGTTAATTTGGCTGTTTTTTCAGCGAGCCATGTTGCTTGTTCGGCATCGAGGTGTGGAGAGAGGCGTTCACGCACCATAGAATGGTATTCATTTACCCATGCAATCTCATCATCGCTCATAATTGAGGTATCGAATAGGTTGAGGTCGAATGGGAATAAAGTTAATGTCTCAAATTTATAGAATTCGCCAAATTCGGTGGTGAATGCGGGAATAGTCAATACCAAGTTTTCGCAACGAATACCATATTCGCCTTCGCGATATACGCCTGGCTCGTTAGATGTAATCATGCCGGGCATGAGGGTGGTAGGGTTCTCGTTAAGGCGTATGTTTTGAGGACCTTCGTGGACATTGAGAAAATGGCCCACGCCATGACCTGTGCCATGTAGGTAGCTTAATCCGTCTTTCCAAAGAAATTGGCGAGCAAGAGCATCAAGTTGAGCTCCGCGAGTTCCGGCAGGGAATACCATTGAGCCAACAGCAATATGACCTTTCATTACAAGGGTGAAATCGCGTTTTTGTTGAGCGGTGGTATTGCCGAGAGAAACGGTGCGGGTGATGTCGGTAGTGCCGTCGAAATATTGACCTCCTGAATCGAGAAGGAACATATTGTCGGGAGAGAGAGTGGCGTCGCTTTCTTCGGTTGCTGAATAGTGTACGATTGCACCATGAGCTCCAAACCCGGCTATTGGATCAAAACTTTCGTCGAAGTATAAATCCCCCTCGCTACGATATTTTGCTCCAAGTTTTCCAACTTCTACTTCCGAAATCTTTTCGCCATTGGCTAATCGTATTTCGATATCCATGAATAATTTCACAAGTGCAACTCCATCACGAATCATAGCATTGCGAGTCCCTTTGATTTGAGTCTCGTTTTTGATTGATTTAAGAAGTATAATCGGCGACTGACCTTTGACGATGCGGTTGCCTAATATTGGCAATATGGCAATGGCAGTGCGAGGTGTGTCGATTAAAACTTTTTCGTTGCTGGGCAAATTTGATAAAAACTCCTTAATAGAGTCGTAAGGAGCTGTTGTTACATTGCAATTTGCGAGATATTGTTCTGTTTCGTCGGTTAGCTTAGCATTGTCAATAAATAGGGTAGAGCCTTTTGGGGAAAGATATAGAAAAGAAGTGGCAACAGGATTGCATTTTACGTCGCGAGAGCGTATGTTAAGAACCCATGCGATTTCGTCAAGAGCAGAAACGAAAATGCTTTCGGCTTCTTGAGAAGCGACTGCTTTTAGTGTTTTCTCGATTTTACTGTTTGTCGATTCTCCGGCATATTTCTCTTCGTGAATGATTATTTTGCAATCGGGGAGAGATGGGCGATCGAGCCACATTTGAGGGATAGGATTGAACGTGTCGTCAATCTTAATGTTGTGTGAGGCGAAAGTTGCCTTCATGTTTTCGGCTTCGCTTGCCGAATAAATCATGCCATCAATGCCTATTGTTGCACCCGAGGGGATTTTGTCAATTATATATTGTGTAATTGTGGGGGTGTCGGCGAGACCGTCTTTCATTAATTTAATCCCGGTTCCATTAAGTTGGTCAGAAGCTTGAATGAAATAGCGAGAGTCGGTCCAAAGGAGAGCATCTGAATCCGTAACGACGAGAGTGCCGGCCGAACCGGTAAAGCCACTTAGCCAACGACGCACTTGCCAATGGTCGGCGATATATTCACTTTGGTGAGGGTCGGATTGTGGAATTATTGTGGCATGTATGCCTCTTTCCGACATAGCATTGCGGAGAATTGATATGCGTTCTGTGTATTTTGTTTTCATTTTATTTATATATATGAGTTGAAATGCAAACTTAATAAAAAAAATGAATATATGCTTCATTAATACTATTTTTAACTGTGTCTAATTGTTGGAAATGGTTGTTTTGTGCTTGAAAAATGGCTTGGCTTAGGGCGTTTTTAGTCGAAGGTTGAATAAAAGTGAGAAAAGTATTGCATAATTAGAGTAATCTGCTTATCTTTGCATCGCAAAAGGAAAAAACGAAAGCCAATGTTCATTGAAATTTTGAGAATCCTAAAGTCAAGAAAATAAGGCGATTTTGATTGAGGATAAAAAAATATTAAAAAAATAAGTCAAAAAATTTGGTGGATAAAAAAACTCGTTGTACCTTTGCACTCGCTTGAGGGTTGGAACTCAACTCAACAGCAAAACACAATGCCTCTTTAGCTCAGTTGGCCAGAGCACGTGATTTGTAATCTCGGGGTCGTTGGTTCGAATCCGACAAGAGGCTCAAAAAATGACAAAAATAGAATCGAGACTTCGGTCTCGATTTTGGTCAAAGGGCGAATACCAGAGTGGCCAAATGGGGCAGACTGTAAATCTGCTGGTTTATACCTTCGGTGGTTCGAATCCATCTTCGCCCACACTCTTTGCGGAAGTAGCTCAGTTGATAGAGCATCAGCCTTCCAAGCTGAGGGTCGCGAGTTTGAGCCTCGTCTTCCGCTCTATTGCCAATGTAGCTCAGGGGTAGAGCACTTCCTTGGTAAGGAAGAGGTCACGGGTTCAAATCCCGTCATCGGCTCGATAATTGGAACGGACGACGCGATAGTGCCTTGTGCTGTCGTGATCTTTTGTTAGAAAGTTAATCATTTAATCAAATATTAAAAAATAAAGTTATGGCTAAAGAGAAATTCGAAAGAACCAAACCGCATGTTAACATCGGTACAATTGGTCACGTTGACCACGGTAAGACTACTTTGACTGCAGCTATTACTACAGTGCTCGCTAAAGCAGGTCTTTCTGAATTGAAATCATTTGACCAAATCGACAACGCTCCTGAAGAAAAGGAACGTGGTATTACAATCAATACTTCTCACGTAGAGTATGAAACTCAAAATCGTCACTATGCTCACGTAGACTGTCCTGGACACGCTGACTACGTTAAGAACATGGTAACTGGTGCTGCT
>CAJGDJ010000074.1 GCA_904502025.1 uncultured Muribaculaceae bacterium | reverse complement strand
GTAGCTTTATCGGCACGAGTAACGATTGGTGCGTGATATTTGATGTCGGTTTCGGTGCTAACGCCACCATCCACCGCTGCCACATACCATGGGTGATAGGTAAGCGAATCGATGCCATTCAATGTATTGTCGTAATTCATCGAACCATTGTTGTCGTGAATACTGATTTGGAATTGCGCAGGGTCGACTGCTTCGCCCGAAAGGTGTTGCAATATTATCTGTATGTTATTAGTGTTTTTAGTCAAATTAAGCACATTCACTTGTTTGCCTGGTTCTTCGGTCAAAGTTATTTGTGTTTTGCCATGATACAACTGACCTAAATCTTCGGTAAGACATGCTGTATGACCCGAACCCATTATACGATCGATAACACAATCGACATCTTCAATAGTTGTTTTGCCAACTTCTACTTCTGGCACAATCACTTTGTTGTCAGCCACTGCACTACCACACCATGCCAATATGTCGTAAGTGCCAGGTTGCAAGTCGAGTTGCATTGTGTAGTCTTTTGATTTTAGTGTATCGCCCGACTCGGTAGCGGTAAATGCCAACAAGCCTGTCTCGACATCGAATGCATAGAGCGAAACGTATGTGACGTTGCCGGCAAAAGCATCGGCATAGAGCATATTTTTGTTGTACTGAAACTTAATATGGTAGGTATAAGAACAATCGCCTTCGTAGTCGAAAATCGTACTACATGAAGTAAACGCAAGCCCTACTGTTATGAGGGTCATAACAGCAATGGTCAACTTATGTATCTGCTTCGAAATGTTCATTTTTTGTGTTATTGTAGTTTTTTTGTGATGTCGTATATATATATGGTGTTCGCAAACTGGTGTTGCGATTGTTGTTTTCTGATTTTATGTTCGCCCTCTTCGAGGACGTTGTTGGAGGGTTGCTTCTCTATCCGCAGGTTCCCTCCTTCTAGTCGGTCACACAGCGGTTAAGCATAATTAGCCCTCTTCGAGGACTTTTTTGTCTCTCACGGATGTTTTTTTCTCACGGAATCCACGGAATTTTTTCGCCCTTGGCTCAAAGACCGTTGGTTCACGGATTTTTTTGCTAAATACTCTGCCACCCCTACGGGGTTTTATTGTGGGTGGAATACTATTTATCAGGGGTTAACACCCCTGCCTGTGATATATCACGCCTACGGCGTTTTTTCAACTGACAATAATTATTTATTCATCTACTCTATTTCAACTTTGTGGTTTTATCTCGCTTGGTCAACTGCTCGTTTTTTTTGTTTTAAGAAAAAATCACGGGGAAGCGGGGATGCCTCCCCGTGATTTTGGTTTTTATGATTCTAAAAAATCTTTATTACAGAAAAATTATTGAAGTGTAACAGTTTGGTTTACAACATGCCATGCAAGAATATTGATTTTAGCAGCAACATAAGATTCTGAATCTGTTGGAGTAATTGGTTCTTCGTGTTCTTCGTCTGGATCAATTACAGGAGTACCAAGACCAGAAATACTTTCTATTGCAATTTCGTAAGCGTGGTTACGAACTACACCATAATAACCGTCTTGATATACATTACCTTCTTTTTCTTTTGTACCCAAGTGTTTGATATTAACAATGTAATATGACATACCTTTATAATAATCAGCACGACCAACACCTTTAAGAGCTGCATTCATTGCATCTGTAGTTACAGCATCCATACCGCTAAGATCTGATTTTGGAGTATACCAAGATTTTGCAGCACCTGTTGTTGTCAATTGGAAATAAACTTGATAATAATGTTGGTGGTCATCAAGACTAGTACCTACATTATTATAAGTAAGAATTTCTATATCACCACCTTCGATTGGTTTATATTCCGATGCGTCTTGGTACTTATACTTATCTCTAAGTAGTTGTGCAACTGCATTTTTGATTCCAGTTTCAGAATAGTCTTGACCATACCATCTAATAAATTCAACTTTAGTACCAGCGTCATCGACCAATTCAGCAGCAACAACAACTTTAGTTACATTTGTACGTGAAATATCTAAATCTTCTGTAGGTTGTCCTAATTCATCAAAGCCATCTGTGTTATAAACTGGTGTAGTTGTATTTTCAAGGCAATAGTCAATAGTAGTACCAATTGTGTTAGTTAACTGATTCCATTTAAACCCTTTTGTAACTTCAGTTGCAGTTTTTGCTGCATTAGCCCAATAAGAACGATAATTTAGAGGGTCATTCCAATTAAAACCATTAACTGCAGCATTGTTCCAACCTGTAAATTCAACATCTTTAACAAGAGTTCCGTTGTTTGCATAAGTTACAATATTCCAACCTGCAATTTTTGCATACACGTCTTTTACTGTTCCAGCATTGTCAATATTAATATCCACGCCAGTGTCGTATGCACCAATTGTTGTATTATATGAAGAGTGAACAGGATTTGATTGTACAACTTTAACACGAGCAGCTACACGCTCAACATAAATTGTAACAGGATTAGCCAAAGCATTAGTTTCATTAATTGCAAGATTAGCAATAGAAATTGGAGTTTCGAAAGCTTCTTTACCATCAGCACCTCTATAAACCGAGTTAGTCATAATATGACCATTAGAGGTGATATATGCTCCCTCTGCAAGAGTCGCAGTTTTGAGAGCTGCCAAAGTTTGTCCACTATAAGCACCTGCAGTGCAGTTGATAACAGCAACCATAGAAGTAGGGATATTACCCTTATTGTGTTTAATCACCAATGTGCTATTAACAATTTTACCCACGTTATTACCATTAGTTCCATCAGTAGTGGCACCTGGAGTATAAGTATAACAGTTTGAAGTACCAAAACTAGCACCTGGATTTGCTCCATTTTCTACATCAGTACCAAAATTAAATGGATTACCATTTGCATCAAAGAAGTAGAAGTCAACTGAAGTAATTTGGTTTTCTGAAGCTTCACCTACAATAAAACCACCACTTGTACCTGGGCCATCAGTTGCACGAGTACCACCTACTTGTGCAATAGATACCGACATGTAAGAGGTTGTGTCGTAATTACCTGTTTGCTCAGGTTCTTTGTTGTCGCAACCTGTTAGGATAGCACCTATAAGAGCTAAACCTAAGAAAAATTTGTTTGCTTTCATAATTGAAAAAATTTTAAGTTAGTAATTAATTAATTGATTGTTTATTTTTGTATTTGTTGATTTAACAATTTAAATGCCTTGTTAATATTATTATTAGTTATTAGAACCCCCTCGTCCTGCGGACACTCCCCCTATAAACAGGGGGAGAGTTATAAAAAGCACTATCCTCACAACTCCTCCCCCTATGAACAGGGGAAGAATTCACACGCCCTATAAATAGGGGGAGAATTATAAAAAGCACTATCCCCACAACTCCTCCCCTGTTTATAGGGGAACCGACGAACGAAGCAAGAGCAGAAAGCAAATTTATTTGCATTATGCCTTGCAAGGAGGAGGAAGACGAAGTCAAATTGGTCGAAGACCGGAGGGGTTGAATTCTCAATTCTCATTCCTCATTCCTAACTCCTCATTCCTCATTCTTGATATGCTTTGTCGGCTTCGCCACGTTTTTTGTAGACCTCAAGGCGGCGGCGGACATCGGCTATCTCGCGAAGGAGCGCTTTTGGTTCGGCATCCATGCCCATCGCGATTGATTGTTGGGCTAGAGCTTCGGCGGTGTCGTAGTCGCGAGTGAGGAATGCATAGACTGCACGAGAATAGACTGCCTCTTTGGTGTTGCCGGCTTTGACGAGATAGCGTTCGGCGGCTTTGAGATTGCCTTTTGCCATTGCCGAGTTGGCTGCATTGAGATTGGCTATTTCGTCGTCGGGGTACATGCGTACTGCAATTTCGTAGACTTCGTTGAACTCATCGCTACCCACCTCCATCGATTGTGCTGCGAGAGAGAACTCTTGCAACGAGAGATTTTGTGGTCGCTCGAACATCACTTGTTTAATTTCCTCAACATCGTAGTAACTACGGATTGTGTACTCGATGCGATAGTCGGAATGACGAAGCGCTGGATAGCAGTCGGTG
>CAJGDJ010000073.1 GCA_904502025.1 uncultured Muribaculaceae bacterium | reverse complement strand
AGCACCCTCTACAAGAATATCTCCTAATTCAAGTTCCATTGCTGAAAGAGCAAAATTGGGCAACAAGAAATCGCATGTACCATCGGCATATTTTGTGATAGTAATTGTATTGCTTTCGTTTTCTGCTACAGGACCCCATTCATCTGATTCTGCGTCATAGATACTTACATTCAAGTAACCGGGATAGTTAGCAACCTCTCCATCTCCGACTTCTCTTGATGTAAATGTACAAGCAATAGGAATTTCCATCCATAATACATCAATTTTCATATCTACAACTCCTTTGGCTGTAATTGTTCCACTTAATGTAACGTCTGCAATAAGTTCTCCGCCAAGCAATGGCATATCTTTTACAAAACCTTTATATGTTTCAACACCGGCAGCATCTACTGTTACAGTAGCACCCTCTACAAGAATATCTCCTAATTCAAGTTCCATTGCTGAAAGAGCAAAATTGGGCAACAAGAAATCGCATGTACCATCGGCATATTTTGTGATAGTAATTGTATTAGTTTCGTTAACGGCTACCGGACCCCATTCATCTGATTCTGCGTCATAGATACTTACATTCAAGTAACCGGGATAACTTGCTACTTCTCCGGTAAATGCTTCTTGATCTTGTGCGTATGCTATGCTTGACATAGCTACGAACATAATGGTTAAAATTGAGTAAAGTTTCTTCATATTATAAAATTTAGTAATTAGTATATACTTGCAAAAAACTATGCAAAGTTAGCACTTTTTTATCTAAAAGCCAATGTGTCAAACATAAAAAAACGAGCAATCGTTATAGATTGCTCGTTCAGCATATAAGTTTTATTCAATTATTTCACAATCACTTTGCTTGCTTTGCTACCTTGAACCTTGATAAATACACCATTTTCAGGGTTAGCAACTTTCACGCCTTGAAGGTTATAATATACTGGAGTAACGTTTTCGTTGATTTCTATATTTTCAACACCAGTAACTTGGTTTGTTGTAAATGTACATACGATGGGCACACCTTCCCACAATACATCAATTTGCATTTCAACAACACCAGCCGCAGAGATAGTACCATTCAATGTAACGTCGGCAATGAGCTCACCACCAAGTAATGGCATTGCTTCTACAACACCATTATATGTTGCTATACCAGTTTCATCTTTTGTTACTGTTGCACCTTCTACAAGGATATCACCAAGGCTCATTTCAAGCATTGAAAGATAAAGATCTGGCAATAAGAAATCACATGTACCATCTTCATATTCAGTAATAGTAATTGATTTTTCTTCATTTTCAGCAAATGGCATATTTTCATTTGTTTCTGTATCAATGATAACACCATTCAAGTAACCTGGGTATTCTGTTGATACACCTACTTTTTCTTCTCCTACTTTTTCATATTGAAGAACGTAAGTGTGTGATGATTGACCATCATTATCAGTTGAAACATTTGAAACTGTAATTGTTACAGTTGCTGCTTCTTTATCAATAGCGATTGATTTTGTTGCAGTTTGACCCATTACTGTAGCTACAATTTGATCTTCAGTTGGAAGTTCTGTGCTTGCAATTGAGTAGTTATACACTTTTGAATCAAAACCTTCTACAGCAACACCATTTACTGACAATGCAGAAAGACGAGAATAATAAATTAATGATACATTGTCAAAAATCAAAGTATTATCTTTACCTACTACAGATGAACCACCAAAATAGTCACCGGCAGAGATAATCACATTGATTTTTTCTGGAGTTGATGAAGTTTTGTATGGAATAGGTTGTTCAAAATAAGTCCATGAAGAAGCATCACCTTGAATTGAGTAGTTAAGATAAGAGATTAGCTCTGCATCAGATGATTTTGACACTGTACCACCCTGGTCGGTTGACATTCCCAAAATATTTTTATCGCGGTCAACCATTGTAACAGTAGCGGCACTACCCATCAAGACATTATTTCCTGGCACACTTGCTTGAGACCATTGACCTTTCCATGAATAAACGATTACCGACGCTGGTTCGCTTGGTTTTGACGAACCATGAGAACGTTGATAATAGAATGAAATAGCATCAGGTTTATAAGTAAATGCAAGACCGCCAAATACACCACCATCCTTATTTGATGGATCTCCTATCATACCTCCCTTTGATGTTGCCCAAGATGTACCTAACGACATATAACCAGGAACAATTTGAGATGATTTATATGGGTTAGCTGTGTGAATCAATTTTACGGCATACGCACTTCCATCGTAACCACCTGAATATTGTCCTCCAACCTCAGTTGCCCCAGTTCCGCTCATTCCAATAACGTGAGAGATACACCAGCTTTCTGGTTGTTTGCCTTTTTTTGATGTGTTATTTTTACTTGTCCAGGGAACACAATCAACCCAAGAGCCATCAAAATTGCTATTAGGCAATTGTTGAGCTGAAGCGATGCTTGAAGAAGCAACGAGTGCAGCACTTAATAAAATTGAGTAAATTTTTTTCATTTTCATATAATTTAAATTACTTTTCCTTTTTACAAAAAACGGTGCAAAGTTACGAAAAATATCTCATATAACATTCAAAATGTTCTAATATTTAACAAAATAGGTCAAAATTTCCAGCAAATATGCTAAAACTGCGATAGTCATTAATTGATTGATAAAAAAAGTATTGGTGTCCGATAAAACTTTTACAAGGGCAAATGCAACCCGGAGGGTTGATTAGTATATAGCCGGGGTTAGCCCGGAGGGGATAAGCCCGGAATGGTATTAAATGGGGATAGATTCTGAAGGAATCTTTAATCTGCTTCTAATAATGAATCTTACAGATTCAAATTCAACTCAACTACACTCCGTGCATAGCCTCTTCGAGCCAATGCACGGCTACATACTAAACATTACCTTCGGCAATGCCATCAACTAATGGTCTATGCGGCTTGTTAATCGCAAAAAAAGAATCTCAACCGCATAAATTCAGCGATTGAGACACTATTTCTATGCTTTGTTAATTTTTATCAGACAGCAATATTTTTAAGTGATTTTCAAAGCGTTACACTTATGCACATTTCTGTCAAAAACTAAGAACAGAACATAATGAGCAGAAAAAACATAAGTTAATAAATTTTATATGTTAAATTTTTATGTAATCATCTGTCATTCTGTCAAAAATTCACAACAAATAATAGGGACACGACTCGTCATGTCCCTAATATAATCAGCATTTATGTCTTAAAGAGTGATTATCCTTTAATCATTTCCATCAGTTTTTGACCGGCAGCTACGATGCCATCTTTATCTTTACCTCCGGCTTGGGCAAACCCGGGTTGACCACCGCCACCACCTTTGATTTCTTTAGCGGCTTCACGCACCATCATAGATGCATTGCGACCCTCTTTCACAAGGTCGTCGGTCAACATCACTGTCAATAATGGCTTGCCACCCATATCTGTAGTTGCTGCGAGGAATGCAGTACGCTCAGCAGATTGAGCACGCACACCAAATGCAACAGACTTAACGACATCGGGAACGCGTACTCCCATCAATGTTGCAACTTTAATATCACCTACCATTTCAGCCTTTTCTACAACCGATTTTGTGAGGTTATTTACACGTTCTTTGAAGTATTCTTCTGCCTCCTTACGCAATTCAGCATTTTCTTCAAGTGATTTGCGAAGAGTTTGAAGGAGATTAGGAGCATTGTTAAACATTGCACCGATTTCTTTCAAAGTATTTGCTGTTTCATCGATAGCCTTTTCTACATTTTCACCTGTGATAGCCTCGATACGACGAATACCAGCAGCAATACTGCTTTCAGATACAATCTTAATCATACCGATATTACCGGTGTTATCAACGTGTGTACCACCACAAAGTTCTACCGAGTCGCCATACTTAATCACGCGTACTTCTTCGCCATATTTTTCACCAAAGAGTGCCATTGCACCCATTGCTTGAGCTTCGGCGATAGGCATATTGCGACGTTCATCACGTGCGATAGCTTGACGCACTTTCTTGTTAGCAAGTTTTTCAACTTTTGAAAGTTCTTCGGGGGTAACTTTTTGGAAATGAGAGAAGTCGAAACGCAACACTTGTGGAGACACAAACGAACCTTTT
>CAJGDJ010000072.1 GCA_904502025.1 uncultured Muribaculaceae bacterium | reverse complement strand
GAGGTAAGCACCTTCTTCAGAAAGCATGTCACCTACAACTTTACCATATTGGTCGATACGGTTAGCTGATACACCTTCAGGAAGTTCAACTTTAAGTTTGTAAGTTTCTTGGAGGTCAGCAGAGATGATGATGAAGTCAGTAGAAGAACCTGCGTTAGGGAAGTTTGTACCTACGAGAATGTTACCTGCATCGTCAACAGTGATACCTGTAGCAGCACCGGGAACGTTTCTTACATCAACCCAAGTAGTGTCAAATGTAGAATCGTTAGTTTCGCTAACGATAGTGTCGATTTTTTCGATAGCTTTAGCATCTACACCATAGTGTGTGTCGATAGCAGCAGCAAGGTCGAAGATAGCTTCTGCAGCCATACCGTTTTCGTCGATAGCCATGATTTTCTTGTTAGCTTTGTCAGTAACAAGGATTTTGCCGTCGCGAGCAGTAGCGAAACGGAATTCACCACCTGATGCAGATCCAGGAACGCCAGTAGTTACTTCCCATGCTTTGTTGAAGCCAGCAGGAACAACGATTGGTTCTGGTTCTGGAGTAGGTTCTGGAGTTTCAGTTGCAAGAGTAACAGTCATAGCTTCGAGGTTAACTGCGATATCCCAAACACCTGCATAAGGAACTTGGATAGCGCCTTCACCTTTAACGATAGCGTTTTCACCTTTAACAGCTTTAGCGTTGTTTTCAGCGAAACCGTAGCGAGCAGCATTTACAGCAGCCCAGTCGTCAGATTTTACAGTAGAAAGACCGAAGTTACCACCTTCAGCAAATTCGATACCTTCGATAGAGTAAACACCTTCAGCATAAGTCAATTCGAGAGCTTCTGCAGGAGTCCAATCTTGGAATGAACCAAATACATAAAGAGGTTCTGGCTCTTCAGCTTTAGGAACAGTGAAGAGGTAGTTACCTACAACTGTACCAGCGATGAAGTGAGCGATGTGAACAGAAGTTTCGTCAACAGGTTTAACATAGAAGCCACCCATACCTTGACCTTTACCAGCTTGTGGATTTTCTTCCCAAGTAGCAACGAGTTTTTGGTCAGAAGCGCGGTAGATACCCCAGTTAGAACCACGACCATTAGTAGTACCGTCAGTAGTCATAGGAATAACGAAGTAAGTTTCCCCTTGGAGAGTGAATACTTCGAAACCTTCTTGAGAAGCGTTTTTAGATTGAGCACCTTCAGTAGCTTCTGTCAAAGTGATAGCAACTTGTTCTGTACCATCTTCGTTCCATTGATATACGTTTTGTGGATATGAACGGTTACGGAACCAGAAAGAAGTAGTCAAGTCACCGTTGTCGTCCATAAGAGCGTCGATTTCTTCAACTGTGTTGTAAACAGGTTGAGCTACACAAGAGGTGTTAATAGCTACAGCACAAGCAGTAGAAGCTTGAGAGTAGTCCATATCTTGTTCACCATTTACAACTTTCACGATAGCAACATTAGTTGCACCATTGCAGCAAATCCACATGTAAGCACCTTCGTCAGAAAGCATATCACCTACAATACGGCCCATTTGATCGCAACGAGCAGCAGTTACGCCTTCTGGCATAGTAATTTGAAGTTTGTAAGTGTCTTTGAGGTTAGCAGCGATGATGATGAAATCAGTTGCAGAACCTGCGTTAGGGAAGTTAGTGTTGATGAGGATGTTACCAGCATCGTCAGAAGCGATAAGAGTACCAGCACCAGGAACTGTGCGAGTAGTTTCTTCTTTCATAATAGTGTCGTACACTTCAACACCATCAACAACAGTTGTGTCGATGTGATCGATTACTTCTTTAGTAACGTCAACACCATAGTGTTCGTCGATGATAGGAGCGATGTCAAGATAATCTTGAGCACCGAAAAGAGCATTGAAAGTCATGATTTTCTTGTTAGCTTTGTCAGTAACAAGAATTTTGCCGTCTTTGTCACAAGACATAAAACGCATTTCACCACCAGCGGCAGCACCGGGAACGCCAGAATTTTTTTCCCAAACTTTTTCAAGAGTTTGAGCTGACGCACCTGTAGCAAGGAGTGCAGCAGCACCCGCAAGCATCAAATTACGTAAAGTTTTTTTCATTTTTAATTATTTTTAGTTAAACAAAAAAGTGATTTTCCTTTTTATATAAATGTGTTATTGTTAGTTTTTTGTACCCAAAGATGCAATTAGCCAATAAAACGGGGTAAAGGTAAGCCTTTTTTTATTGTCAACCAAATTTTTAACCAAAAAAATCAAAACCCACCCCCGAAGCACACCGTATTTTAAGCAAAATGAGCCAAAAGGGCTGATACATGATTTAGATTTAACTTATTAATATATAAACACTTATTATACATAATAATTGATAACTATAACTTTGTTGGCACAATTTTTCGTGTAACTATTTGACTTATATTGAATAACCCCTCCGAATTGCAATTCGCAATTCTCGTCCCCCTCTTTTTCTGCGAAAAACAAGGGGACAGCTATATGGTTAAATGCATAAAAGTACGGCGAAGCCGGGAGGGGGTTAAATCTGAAAAATCTATTTTTGTGCCAACAGGTATATAATTACCTAATAATATATGTCTTTCTGCCCATTATGTCCTTCTATGTTCTTAAGTTTTTTGACAGAATGACCATTTTCAAGCTTTATCCCAATGACAATTCAAATCGTTCTACAAACAATTTCATGTTCGCAGAATTTTGCACCATGTGGGCAAGCACCTCACGAGAATTCCATACATGAGGCGATGCCTCCCCCTCATTGATAGCTATGTCTATCGTAATTAAATCGTTAGATAGTTGATTGCCAAGATATGCAATAATGTCGGGCATGGCACTTTTCATCGTCTCGACTTGTCCTGGATTTTCCACCATAATCACAAATCGAGTCCCCTCCACGCGTTTGGGACGAGCCACTCGCATAGTATTCGTGAGAATATGAGCAGTAGGGTGCGATGAGATATATGTTTCCCACGCCGTATCGATTGCTTGGTCGGAGAAATCATTATTTCTGTTTTGCTGCTGAACTGCCGTTTGTGCTGCAACTTCAGCATTCTTTAATCCACCTTTTAGCGATAATTTTTGAATCTTCAACCCTGAAGGGCGTGCCATAGGTTGCGATGGTGTGGGTTGGGGAATTGAACGAGTTGCCACATGCGTTGCCACGGTGGTAGCAACCACCGGTTGCGGTGGAACGACCGGAGTCGATTGTGGAGCAACGGGTTGTGTGCCTGACGGTTGTTGCTGTGGGGTATTTACCGGCGTGATTTTCTTTAACTGCCCCTCTCCGTCGCCGGCTTCCTTCTTAGGCGAGGGGCTAAGCAGTTGGCATAGTTTTATCAACAACAATTCCACAAGGAATTGCTTATTAGATGCTGTGCGATAATTAAGGTCGGCATCATTGCAAAGAGCCATTGCTTTGTAGAAAAATTGAGGAGTGCAACGTGATGCCTGCTCTGCCATAGCTTTACGAGCTTCATCGCTCGCTTCAAGCAAACAGATAGTCTTTGAATCGCGAGCCACCATAAGGTCGCGAAGATGCGATGCCAAGCCATTGACAAAAAACAATGAGTCAAATCCCTTTTCGCGTATCTCTTTGTAAATCAATAGTGCTTGTGGAACATCTTGATTAAGAAAAGCATCGAGCAAACGGGTATAATATTCATAATCAAGAATATTGAGATTTTCAATTGTCGATTGATACGTGATATTGCCCATTGATGATGCTGCTACTTGGTCAAATATCGAAAGCGCATCACGCATTGCCCCATCGGCTTTGCGAGCAATGACATTTAGGGCTGATGATTCAACACTTATGCCCTCTTGTGAAGCCACGTATGTGAGGTGGTCAACCATATCTTGGATTGTGATGCGGTTGAAATCATATATTTGGCATCGTGAAAGGATTGTTGGAATGATTTTATGTTTTTCGGTAGTGGCAAGAATAAACACCACATAACCCGGAGGCTCTTCAAGAGTCTTTAGAAATGCGTTAAATGCAGCTTGCGACAACATGTGAACCTCATCGACAATAAATACACGGTATTTGCCCGATGTGGGAGGTATTTGCACCTGATCTACAAGTGCACGAATATCGTCAACACTATTATTTGACGCAGCATCAAGCTCAATAATGTTCAACGACCGGTTCTCGTTGAATGCTCTGCATGAGTCGCACTCGTTGCAGGCATCACCTTCGGCGGTGCGATTGGTGCAGTTGATTGTCTTTGCAAAGATGCGGGCACATGAGGTTTTCCCCACCCCACGCGAACCACAAAACAGATAGGCATGAGCCAATCGGTCGGTCGCGATAGAGTTTTTAAGCGTAGCCGTAAGAGCTTTTTGCCCTACAACCGAATTAAAGGTCGAAGGTCGATACTTTCGAGCTGATACTAAATATTTTTCCATTAACAATAGGGTTGTGCTATATATCGCAAAGATAGTGAAACTTTTTGAATATAATGTAGAGTATAGATAAAATAAAAAATATTGCTGTCCGATAAAAATCAAAATGAGTATAAAAATGTGTCTCAATCGCAGATTTAATGCGGTTGAGATTCTTTTTTGCGATTTACAAGCCCCATAGATTGAAAATCTATTGCATTGCCGAAGGTAATGCTTAGTATGTAGCCGTGCATTGGCTCGAAGAGGCTATGCACG
>CAJGDJ010000071.1 GCA_904502025.1 uncultured Muribaculaceae bacterium | reverse complement strand
CATTCATCCTTCAAATTATCGCGAAGTAGTATTCAAAGATATGTCAAACGAGGAAATCTTCATCACTCGTTCAACTGTAGCAGCTAAAGATACAATCGAAGTTGATGGCGTTACTTATCCTCTCGTAAAACTTGAAATCACCAGCTCATCTCACCCATTCTTCACAGGTAAACAAAAATTGGTTGACACTGCTGGTCGTGTTGATAAGTTCATGAGCCGCTACGGTGCACGTCGCAAAAAATAATTTTACAATTATATCTAAAAAATCCCGAACCAAATGGCTCGGGATTTTTTGTTTTTATAAGATTGCATTCTATTTTAAATTCTCTCTTACCCTGGCAAGATATTGTTTCATAGTCTCGGAGTCGTGATTTTTTACGATTTCTTGCAATTGAGATAACTTTTCTTGAATTTGTTCCAATTGGTGTGGAGTGTTAGGGTTGAAAAGAATTTCGCTCAAAAGATAGTCATCTTCACTCATCAATCCGTGAGCAATAGCCATATGTCGCTTAAATGTAGTTCCCGGGGCATCTTGATGCTTCATTATGCTTGCAAACACAAGTGTTGAAGCAAATGGGATTGAAAGAGAGTAGGCGATTGTTTCGTCATGTTCCTTGAATGTGTATTCTTCGATATGTAGATGTAGCTCGTTGTAGAGGTCTTTGAAGAATACTTTGCCAAGGTGGTCGCTTTCAGCAATGATAATGGCGTTTTCGCTACTGAGGTTGCTCAATGATGCGAATGTTGGACCAAACATAGGGTGTGTACTCACAAATGGATGTCCGCATTCGGCATAAAATTCGGGCAACCCTGTTTTAACCGATGCAATGTCGCTCAAAATACAATTTTTAGGCAAATGAGGCATCACTGTTTTGAACGCATCAATGGTGTATTTTACCGTTGCGGCATTAATAACCAAGTCGGGTGCAAACTCATCAATTTCATCAAGCGAACTAAATCGTAGAGTATTAAATGTGAAGCGAAGACGTTGGGGGTCGGTATCATATACAGCCACTTCATGCTTAAATGAGAGGATATCGCAGAAGAACGACCCCATTTTGCCTGCTCCTATTATGAGAATTTTCATAATAAAGTGAAATTTAAAAAAGATTATCGCTTGTTGAGTATTTCGATTTGTTGACGTACCGATTCTTCGTGAATAGCTGCGAGAACCGATTTCATAAATTCGCTACTCATACCCATCTCCATCGCTAATTTTACGCGAGATTGGATAATGTCGTCATAACGACCTGCTTGTAATACAGGCATGCGATGTTCTTTCTTATATTGACCAATTTCGCGAGAAACACGCATACGCTTGTTGAGTACCTCAAGTAATTCATTGTCAAGAGCATCAATTTGTTGGCGTAAAATAGTGAGGTTTTCAGTAGAATGAGTTTCATCGCGATGCACAAGAGTATTTACAACGAAGTTTAGCACGTCAGGGGTGATTTGTTGGCTCTTGTCGCTCCATGCACAGTCGGGATCGCAGTGGCTTTCAATGATAAGACCATCAAATCCCATATCAAGAGCTTGTTGAGAGATAGAAGCTACAAGTTCACGCTTCCCACCAATATGGCTTGGGTCGCAAATGATAGGAAGGTTAGGCATGCGACGACGTAATTCAATAGGAATGTGCCATTGAGGGAGGTTGCGATATAGATGTTTGCCGTAGGCAGAGAATCCACGATGAATAGCACCAATGCGTTTTATTCCTGCATTATAGATACGTTGTATAGCACCAATCCACAATTCAAGGTCGGGGTTGACGGGATTTTTAATAAGAACAGGAATATTGGCACCGGCTTCTTGAAGTGCATCGGCAATTTCTTGCATTGCAAAAGGATTAGCTGATGTGCGAGCACCAATCCAAAGTATATCCACTCCGGCTTCGAGGGCTGCGTCAACGTGTTGTTTGGTTGCAACTTCGGTAGAAGTGTACATGCCTGTGAGTTCTTTTACTTTCTTGAGCCATTGTAAACCTTCAATGCCTACGCCTTCAAAACCTCCTGGTTTAGTGCGAGGTTTCCAAATACCTGCACGGAATATTTTTACGCCATTAGCAGCGAGTTCGGTTGCAGTTTTTATTACTTGCTCTTCGGTTTCTGCACTACAAGGTCCGGCAATGAGCAAAGGTTTTTGAGGGTCAATACCTTCAAGTGTGATAGGTTGTAAATCTTCCATTTTTATATATGTTTTATTGTTATTATTCTTGTTTTTGATTCATTTCACGAATGCGGTCGAGTGCACGACGCATATTTTCTTCGGTTGCACAAAGTGAGATGCGAATATATTTATCACCATTGCTGCCAAATATAAAGCCGGGAGTAATAAATACGCGAGCGTCATATAATACTTTGTCGGCAAGAGTTTCGCTTGAAGCGATTGACTCGGGAATGCGTCCCCAAAGGAATAATCCTCGTTGTGTTGGGTCAAATGTACAGCCAAGTTCGGTCATAATCTCCTCGGCAACATTGCGACGTGAACGATATATATCATTAAGGGTAGAGTACCATTCAGTATCAGCTTCAAGAGCCTTTACTGTGGCAAGCATCACCGGTTTGAATTGTCCTGAATCGATATTTGATTTTACTTTCAAAATCCAGTTGATGAAAGTGGGATTTGATGCTAACATTCCCACACGCCAACCTGCCATGTTGTGCGACTTACTCATTGAGTTCATTTCAATGGCGATATCTTTAGCACCTTCTACTTGTAGCAGGCTCATTGGATTGTCATTGAGAATGAAACTATATGGGTTGTCGTGAGCAATCACAATGTTGTGGCGACGACCAAAGTCAACTATTTTTTCAAATAACTCTAATGTTGCCGCAGTGCCGGTGGGCATGTGTGGATAGTTAATCCACATGAGTTTGATGCGGTCGAGAGGTAGTTTTTCAAGAGCATCAAAGTCGGGATACCAGCCATTTTCCTCGGTGAGGTCGTAGTTAAAAATCTCGGCTTGAGCCAATCGGCTCACTGATGAATAAGTGGGGTATCCGGGATTAGGAACCAATACACCATCTCCGGGATTGAGAAAAGCAAGTGAAACATGTAAAATACCCTCTTTTGAGCCAATAAGTGGTTGTATTTCGGTGTTTGCATCAAGCTCTACGTCATACCAACGTTTGTACCACTTGGCAAATGCTTGTCGAAGTTGTGGAATACCCACGTATGGTTGGTAGCTATGGTTTGAATCAACTTGAGCTTCGGCACAAAGAGTGTCGATAACATTTTTGTGAGGAGTACGATCGGGTCCACCAATGCCAAGCGAAATAATGTCGGCACCTTGAGCATTAAGTTGTGCCACTTCTTTGAGTTTCTTTGAGAAGTAATATTCTTGTACTTCCGAAACACGTTGGGCAGGAACGATATTCATATTAGATTTCATTTTCACATTCAATATATTCACCAAGAATTTTTAGGTCGTTAAGAAGAGGACGCACCGCGTCGATTGATTGATGATAACGCACATAGCTGTCAAATGTCAAATCAATATAGAAGCGATATTCCCATTCGCGACCAATAATTGGGAGAGATTGTATTTTAGAGAGATTAATATCGTAAAAAGAGAAGATTGTCAAAACCTTTGACAATGCACCATGAGTGTGGGGCAAAGTGAACATGATTGACGATTTATTGATTTTCTCATCGCGAGGACGCATTTCGCTTGCCAATAATGGGTCGGCTATGACGAGGAAGCGAGTGAAATTGCGTTTGTTTGTTTCGATACCACGTTCAAGAATATTCAAGCCATATAGGTTGGCAGCATATTCACCACATACAGCAGCGTGTCCCATAAGTTTTTGTTCGGCAATTTCTTGAGCACTGCCGGCAGTGTCAAATTTCTCAATCATTTTGAGATTGGGGTGGCGACGAAGGTATTGTTCGCATTGCATCAAAGCCATAGGGTGGGAATTAACCTCGGTAAGCTCATCGATTGATTGACCGGGAAGAGCAGCAAGCACATGAGAGATGTGCATTTTATATTCCCCAATAATTTGCATATTGCTTTGACGCAAAAGTTCGTGATTAGGAAGAATGCTACCGGCAATAGTATTTTCAATAGCAACGATACCCATCATTGACGCGTCGCACGAAAGTCGTTGAAAAAGTTCTGGAAAAGAGTCGCAAGGGATTGTTTTGATTTCTTCATCTTTGAAATAAGCTCTTGCGGCTGCATCGTGGAAGCATCCGGCTACGCCTTGAATTGTTACTCTTTTTTCCATCATTGTTGTATTTTTTGTTATAAAAAAAAAGTCCCGTAATTTACGGAACTTTATATTATTGTTAATTTATGTTCTATTATAGTTACGCATATAAAATCCCGTTTTTATTCTTTGCAAAATAAAAATAAAAAAAGAAATAATATGCATAAAATCGAGTCATGTCGTTCTTTTGTTACGATTACGGGGGCAAAAGTAATAATTAGTTTTTAATTGGCAAATAAAAATAACAAAAAATTACCAAAGGGGTTGGAATTTTTACATTTTGTGGGTTTTGTATTTTTACAATACTATTAAAGAACCATGTGTGCTTTGATTAGTATTGTGCTATAAATTAGGTGGTTATGGATTATTTTACATTTTTTAACACGGGGGGGGTAAAACATCAGTTTCTAATTCTTACCTTTGCACCTAATTTTGTCAATTATAGATTATCAATATTTATATATATTACTAAATAAAATTTATGAAAAAGCGTTTACTCAAATCAATGCTTGCAATAACCGGGTTAT
>CAJGDJ010000070.1 GCA_904502025.1 uncultured Muribaculaceae bacterium | reverse complement strand
AGAGTAGGTCACCGCCCCCTATTCAGAGAGCCTCGATTCAGAAATGAGTCGAGGCTTTTTATTTTTGATACCCATTAGTGATAGTGACTATAGTACCTATAGTTACTATATTATAGGGGTATTGTTGTGATATAAGTCAATGAAACTATTTTAGGTTATTAAGTGTTACGTGAGAAAATGATTGTCTATGGATATTATTCCTTCTCATGAGGTTGCTTTGTGGCTTATAGAAGTGATTGATAATCTTCTTGAATGGATAGGCCTCGGTAGAGATGCTTTTATTGAAGAATTAGTTTATATCACATTAATTATAGTAGCGTCAATGGTTATTGGTTGGCTATTGCGTGTGTTGCTACTATTTGTTGTGAAACGAGTAATAGTATTACGTCGGTTTGAAATTGGAAAGGAACTTGTTGCTCAAAAAGTGTTTACTCGCATAAGTTATATTATACCACCAATAATCTTTTTAGTATTTATACCATTTGCGTTTGCAACAAGTGATTCTTCAATCTTGAAATTACTAAAGGGGGTAGCCACGATTTGTTTGGCAATTTCAATTGGAATTGCTATCAGTGCGTTATTATCTTTTTTGTGGAATCATTATGATAGCCATAGAAACGATAAAAATCACCCATTACGAGGAGTATTAAATGTGGCACAGGGCGTAGTGTGGATAATTATTGTGATAATAACCATCTCGGATTTATTGGGAAAATCTCCTACAGTTTTGTTGACCGGTTTAGGTGCTTTTGCAGCTGCACTAATGCTGGTCTTTAGGGATAGTATATTGGGTTTTGTATCTGGAATTCAGTTATCACAAAATGACATGTTACGAGTGGGCGATTGGATTGTTGTTCCATCAACTATTGCAAATGGAATTGTTGAAGATGTGTCGTTGACTGTAGTCAAAGTGCGAAATTTTGATAATACTTTGGTTATGCTTCCGCCTTATACACTTGTTTCTACTTCGTTTCAAAATTGGCGAGGTATGATTGATACAAATGTGTGGCTGATAACGCGTAATATTATTATTGATAATAATAGTGTAAGAGGTTGTGATGAGAATTTTTTAGAACGAATTAAACGGCAATTTCCACAGTTAAAGGATATAATCGACTCGGATATTAAATATGAGGAAGGAAAAATAGGGGTTAATGGTACTCATGATTCAAATTTAGGGTTATTTAGAGCTTATTTGTATGATTATCTTATTAATCATGAAATGATATCTAATGAATGGCAAATATTAGTAAGTTTGCAAGAATGTACCAATGTGGGTACCCCCTTACAAATTTATTGTTATGCAAAGACCACAGATTGGATGAAATATGAGGCTATACAAAGTGAAATAGTTGAACATGTGCTTTTGATAGCTCCATTATTTGATTTGTCAATATATAATGCTATTGCTCGTGACGATTTGAATCGGAGTTAATGATGGGGATTAAATCGAATTATTTAGTAAGGGTAGTTTATCTTTGATTTTGCGATAATCTTTTGACATAAGAAATGCTTCAATGGCATCGGCATGTCGGTGGTTGTGTAAATCGGTTCCAATAAAATCAACAAACCCTTTTTCAATAAGTTCCATTGCTATATTTTTTTCATCTTTACCATAGTGTCCGGCAATGCTTAATATGTTGAGTTGTAGTTTTGTTCCAGTGCTATGGATTGTATTATAGCGGTCTTTTTTGTTGAAGTAATACATATAGCGTTCGGGGTGAGCAAGAATAGGTTTATAGCCTTTGACTTTTAGATCGAAAAGAAGCTGATCAAGATTCCAAGGTTCTTGAATAAATGAATTTTCAACAAGAAGATAGTTATTGGGCATAGCTACTATTATTCCATCATTAAGATGCGATAGGAATAATTCGTCGATACGATATTCGGCAGAATGAGTAATATCAATATTGATATTTTGATTTTTTAATTGCTCTTTAACAGCGTTTAATGCACCAGCCATCGTGTTGGGTGTGTTTTCAAACGAAGCTTGAGTAACATGAGGTGTGGCGATAATGCGAGTTATTCCCCAGCTTTTCATGCGTTGAATCAATTCAATTGATGTAGCAACATCGGGCGAACCGTCATCAATTCCGGGCAAAACATGGCAATGAATATCGGTATTGAAGCAAAGTTGGATAGGCTCAGATTTTTTCTTAAAGAAATTAAACATTATCGTCAATAATTTAGAGTTGATATCAAAAAATGAATCCGGAAAATTCTTAAACAGATTCTAACACAAAAGTAATTCTTTTCACTAAGAAAAAAAAATTACGGAAAAATTTCCTTAAACCAAAATAAATATATTACTTTGCGTTATTAATAACAATTAACTAATATAACACGTTTTTTAGAGGAAAAGAACCTCGAAAAGTAAAAACTTTAATAATCATGGAACCACGTAAATTAAAAATCAGAGATTTGACGCTTCGCGATGGCCAACAATCACTTTTTGCAACGCGTCTTAATCAGGAAAACATCGACAAGTTATTGCCTTTGTATGAAAATGCAGGTTTTTATGCAATGGAAGTATGGGGTGGAGCAGTGCCCGACTCAGTGATGCGTTATCTCGATGAATCGCCATGGAACCGTTTACGTAGTGTAGATGCTGTAATGAAGGGTAAATCTTTGCTCACAGCATTGTCTCGTGGTCGTAACCTCTTTGGTTATGTGCCTTATCCCGATACTGTTCTTGAAGGATTTTATAAAGAAGCAATCTCTAATGGATTGAATGTGATGCGTATTTTTGATGCGCTCAACGATATCGATAATGTTAAGGAATCTATCCGTCTTATCAACGAACTTGGTGGTATTCCTGACGGTGCTGTATGTTATACAGTAGATCCAAAAGATGAAAACGAAGCACCTGTTGAACAACCTAAACAAGGATTCTTTGCTCGTTTGTTTGGTAAAAAACAAGAACCAGTTGTTGCTGAACAAAAGAAAATTTTTACCGATGAATATTTCGTAGGTAAAGCAAAAGAGATGGAAGCACTTGGAGCAAAGATCATCACTTTGAAAGATATGGCAGGTCTTGTGAATCCATCACGTGCAGCATCAATTATCTCTAAATTGAAAGCAGCTGTTAATGTGCCTATCGACTTCCACACTCACTGTACTCCTGGTTATGGTCTTGCTTCATCGGTAATGGCAATTATCAATGGCGTTGACATACTCGACACTAATATTTGGTGGTTTGGTGGAGGGTCGGCTGCACCTGCAATCGAATTGGTATATCTCTTCGCTCAAAAATTAGGAGTTGAAGTAGATGTAAATATGGAAGCTGTGGGACAAATTCGCAACCAACTTCTTTCGGCACGTGAATCGCTTAAAGAATTTGACCTTGGTAAATTGCCAAAACCATTTGACCCACTTAACGACAAACTTCCAGCTGAAATCGAAGCTCAACTCGACAAGGCTGTTGCTGCTGCTAAGGCTAACAATGAAGAAGCATTGCTCAATGCTTGTCATGCAATCGAAGAATACTTTGGCTTCCCAAAACCAAACGAATTGGTTAAGAATGCCGAGGTTCCCGGTGGAATGTACTCAAATATGGTGGCTCAACTTAAGGCTCTCCAAGCTGAAGACTTGCTCGACGATGCAATGCGTCTAATTCCTAAAGTGCGTCGTGATGCCGGTCTTGTGCCATTGGTAACTCCTACAAGCCAAATCGTGGGTTCTCAAGCTGTGTTTGTGGCTCTCGACCGTAAGAAAGGCAATGCTGATTATTCTAACCTCTCTAATCAATTTATTTCATTGATTAAGGGTGAATATGGTAAAACTCCTGTGCCTGTTGACCCAGCATTCCGTCAACAAATCACTGGTGATGCTACTGAACGTCCATATGATGTTTCTAAATATAAACAACCCGAAAACCCAACTCTCGACGAATTTGGTGGTGTGAAATTGGCTTCAAATACCGAAGAAATGTTGCTTCTTGAATTGTTGCCTAACGTGGCAAATGGATTCCTTCGCAAACGTCGTGCTGAAGAAAATAAAGTAACTCAACCGGCACCAGTAGAAGAAAAAGTGGTGGAAGCAGCAGCACCTATCACAGGCGAAGTGTTGAAAGCACCTATGGGAGGTCGCATCGTTTCAATCAAGGCTAAACCTGGTGATAAGATTGCTAAGGGTGAAGTAATCCTTGTTTATGAAGCGATGAAGATGGAAAACGATGTGGTTGCTGAAAAAGATCTTGTAATAAAACGCATTCTTGTGTCTCCCGACCAAGTTGTAAATGCAGATGAAGCAATGGTTGAATTCATCGATGCAGCCGATGCAGCTGCACAAACAAATGTAACAGAGGATTCGGCAGAAGCACCTATTACAGGCGAAGTGCTTAAAGCACCAATGGGAGGTAAAGTTATTTCGATCAACGTTAAACCAGGCGATAAAGTAGCTAAAGGTGGAGTATTGCTTGTGTATGAAGCAATGAAAATGGAGAATGATGTTGTCGCTGAAAAAGATGTAACAGTGAAACGCATCTTTGTACAACCAGATGAAGTTGTAGGTGCCGATGCTCCATTAATGGAATTTGAGTAATAAATTCACTAAATAAATAGTAAGAGAGAAGCCTCATTAATGGCTTCTCTCTTTGTGCTAAAATAATGAAATAGGAGAGATTAACTTTCAGTTTTTATTCTTTGTGGCAAAAAAAAATGAAAAAAAGAAAGGGAATAACTTTGTCAATCAAAGAATAATGCGTAAATTTGCAAGCCATTACGAATGATCGCCTTACCAGCGTGACTTTATAAATAACTTTGATTAATTAAAAAATAAAAATAAAATGAAAAAAGACATTCATCCTTCAAATTATCGCGAAGTAGTATTCAAAGATATGTCAAACGAGGAAATCTTCATCACTCGTTCAACTGTAGCAGCTAAAGATACAATCGAAGTTGATGGCGTTACTTATCCTCT
>CAJGDJ010000069.1 GCA_904502025.1 uncultured Muribaculaceae bacterium | reverse complement strand
GCCCCATTGAAGTATCTGGAAAAGGAAATTCTTATGGAGTGTGCCATTTGCCACAAGAAGGAAGAGAGCAAAACCTGTTGTGAGCAAGGACATTACGTCTGCAACGAGTGCCACACAAAGGGCATAGATGCCATTTACAAGCTTTGCATTGACGAAACATCCAAGAATCCTATAGAAATTATGGAGAAGATGATGGCAATGCCCTTCTGCCACATGCACGGGCCCGAACATCATGTAATGGTAGGAACAGCTCTGCTGACAGCTTACCACAATGCAGGAGGCGACATCGTACTACCCGATGCATTAGTGGAACTTATGAAACGAGGCAAGCAGGTTCCGGGTGGGGCTTGTGGCTTCTGGGGAGCATGTGGCGCGGGATTGAGTTCCGGCATGTTCGTTTCCATTATCTCACACTCCACACCATTGACTATAGAACCATTTGCTTTGTCGCACAAGATGTCGGCTACATCGTTAGGTAAAATAGCTGAGATGGGTGGTCCACGATGCTGCAAGCGCGATTCCTATCTGTCTATACTGGCAGCCATCGATTTCGTAGAAACGAATTTCGGTGTTTCAATGGAGAAATCCCCCATCGTGTGCAGACATTTCGGCAAGAACAACCAATGCATCCGGATGCGTTGCCCTTTCTTTCCCAAGCATCAGTAAAGACAACTATTAATTACGCTTATGAGAGTATTGATTTTATGCACAGGCAACAGTTGCCGTAGTCAGATGGCACACGGATTCCTTCAGTCGTTCAGTCGTGACATTGAAGTACATTCTGCCGGGACCAAACCGGCCGAGAGAGTGAATCCAAAAGCCATTGAAGTGATGAGCGAAGTGGGGATTGACCTATCCAACCATAGGCCCAAAAGCGTAGAAATATATCTCAAAGACGAGTGGGATTATGTGATAACTGTCTGCGGCGGAGCAAACGAGAGTTGCCCCAACTTCATTGGAAAAGTAGGCAAGCGATTACACATCGGCTTTGACGACCCTTCGGAAGCCATAGGTACAGACGAATTTGTGATGAAGGAATTTCGCAGAGTGAGAGATGAAATCCAAGAGAAGTTCAAGGAATTCGCCAACAGTATAAAATGATCTAAATATTGACACAACGACCATATATTTCCTAAGTTGTCATATCGAACGAAGGTGAGATATCTCTTACTATGCGGTTCTTTGAGATTTTTTCGGGCAAGCCCTCAACAACACGTCTCACACAAGGTTCGGAATGACAGACATCAGTGGGTCAACTGCGATATTATTCCAACACCGTTATCTTATAAAGTGCATCATATCCCAAGGCTCATCAGCCGGGCGACCTGGTGCTTTCTCTCCGTTTGTCGATTTCAACAGCCATGCCATATTACGGGCAAGCGTCTGCATGGTCTGCATGCCTTCTCTATCCATAGCAGCCTCTCCGGGTGTTCTACCATAAACAATATTCCAGTATTGCGATGTCACCACCGGCATATTCATCATTTGGAATGGCATGTTCAGACTTTCAAATGCAGCTGTGGCACCACCTCTTCGGCACACAGCAATGGAAGCAGCCGGTTTCCCGGCGATGTTCGCACCATTTGAATAGAAAGCGCGCTGTATTACAGAGAGCAATGCTCCGTTAGGCTGACCATAATAAACAGGCGAACCAACGATAAGAGCGTTTGCATCGGCAAATTTTTCGGATATCCTGTTGCAGATGTCATCATCAAACACACAACGTCCTAAGCCTTTGGCTGCACATTGGCCACAAGCAGCACAACCACGGATGGGTTTGTTTCCAATCCAAACGATTTCGCTTTCAACACCTTCCTTAGCCAATTGTTTGGCAATCTCGGCCAACGCAGTGGCAGTGTTTCCCTCTTTGCGAGGACTTCCGTTTATAAATAGAACTTTCATAAGCTTTATTTTATTACTTTAGAGTTTTTCCGTCCGAAAACGCATTTCCCACACGCTCCCCCACCACATGATAGCCGTGATGCACAGGGTCAAAGACAATGAGCTGCATCTTTTCCACATCAGGCTTGCCATCCTCGGCAAGATAAGCTTCATCGACAAGAATGTTGACAATCTCGGCCACAATATAATATCCCTCATCGCTCTCGTCAATCTTACGCAGAATGCGACACTCCAATGTCATAGGGAAATCGATAAATACGGGAGCATTCACATTACCGGCCTTTACGACAGTCCATCCGGTCTTTTGCATCTTCTCCGGCTCCTTCTTGGCACTTACGATACCAACAAAATCCGATGCCACTATCGTATCCTTTGTGGCAAATGCAACGGTAAACTCACCGCAACGGGCAAGATTCTCCGTTGTGGCATGCGAACCCATGCTAATCATTATCTCCTTACTATCCCATTGACCGCCCCATGCAGCATTCATGGCATTAGGAGTACCGTCACTATTATATGTACCGATAATCAGTACCGGCTGTGGAAGCATCCACGCCTTCTGTCCAAAGCTTTTCATAAGAATATTATATTACTTTTAGCTCAAAGATACGAATAAGTGAGAGAGAAATATCAAGCTTGCTTGAATATTTTTCAAAGCGAACGAAAGTATTTTCGAGATTTATCTCAAAGATATAATCAAATGAGCAAAAGTTGTGCAAGCGAATGGGAGAAAATTCATTTTCTCACGCAATGAACGAAGCTAAACTTCGCTGAAAGCAAATATGTCAAGCTTGCTTGAATATTTCAAAGCGAGAGCAGAAAAAAAAGCCTAAGCAAGCTTCGTATTTCTCGCGCGTTTTGTATATTTGAGGAAATTTCATATTATACACATCTAAATACACACAGTTATGAAAAGCAACACCATTCTTTTGGCAATTATATCAATTCTATTTTTGGGCACATTGTATGTTTCATACACCAACTCACAACAAATTGAGACCTTAAAACAGGAAAATGCAAATCTCTATGCAAAAATAGACTCCGTGTTAGAAATAAGCAGAGAACTATCACCACAACAGCCAATAGCTACAGAAACACTCCCGTCACCCAAAGGTATAGGAAGCGCAATACTCGATTTTTTAATGACACTCGGTGATGATGACAACGCAAACAATAGTAACAAGAAAAGGATTGTTGTAGATACCAAGTACCGCATCGAAGACAGATATGTACGATACGATATAGAGAAGCCCGAACTAAAAGGCGACGAGGTAGGCAATGTGGTAATCAGCATTTTGGTCAACTACTCAGGAGATGTAAACTCGGCAAAACTTAAGAGCGCGACGGGAATTACAAACGAAGAGGTTATTGAAGCCTGCAAGAAAGCAGCTCTAAAAACCAAATTCAACTACGGCACAGATGACGATTACGATGAAAAGAAACGCGGAACTATAACCTATATCTTCTCGGAAAAATAAAAGACCATCATCTCACCTTCAACCTCGCACATCTCCCTGCATCGGTCATTAAGCCCCGGGCTTCAAGTTCTGCACAGCGGTCAATATTCAGTTGAGTCCAATGGCTTTTAGCTCGACGCGGAGACAAGCGTTGCACCAGACGACCGTCAGGCAGACGCTTTAGCGTACTGTCTATCCAACCGAAGCAGAGAGCCTCCTCCACCACCTCGACATACGGAACAGCCGGCCACTCCGGCGGACACTTACTGCGATAAGTCACCACCCAACAACACTTCTCTTTGTTGTGGTTCTCTTTGAACCATTGGCGAAGTTCGGAGCGATTCTTAAAGTGGAGAAGATTGACTATTTCCATGATGTCATTATATTTCAGTTGTTACAAAATATTGGATAACTGAATGCAAAGATAGTTCAATTTGTTATAAATAAAGCCTTTGTTTTGCCACCATATTGACCAAACGGTTGAAATGGAATATACTCTCCCTATGCGTTAGATAAACGTTTCATGGCAATATAGATTCGAACTATCCGAAATTATTGGATAGTTGAGATGTTTGTTTTTTACTCATTTAATCCTTACCTTTATTATTAATCTGTACCTTTGTAAAAAGTTATAATAATACGCTATATATATGAATCCCAATATTGAATACGAAAAATTCACCCAAGAGATTTATCAAAAACTACTCAACGCTGATGCGCCAAAAGCAACTAATGTATAACATAACGTAAAGTTAAAAGGCAAATCAGGACAAGAACATCAAATAGATGTATATTGGGAATACGAAATTGCAGGTGTAAAACACAAAGTAGCAATAGAATGTAAGAACTACAATAAAACTGTAGAGATTGGCAAAGTCCGGGACTTTTTTGGTGCGTTATACGATTTAAACGATGTAAAAGGTATAATGGCTACAAAAAAAGGATACCAGAAAGGCGCCAAAGAGTATGCTTCTTATTATGGAATAGATTTAAAGGAATTAAGGGTTCCCAATCAAGGCGAAACAATTATTGGAGAAATAGAGCACCATTTTAATATCACTATTAGACATTGTCTTTTTTTAGTCGATGAGAATTATGCAGAAACAAAAGGATTTAATGTTTCAAGATATAAGCAACGTATAGATAGCATAGGAATTAGCAATACTCCAAAATGGATTAATTCAACTCATATACCCTTACAACTTATTGATAATAACATCATAGATTCAAACGGGGAGAATATAGCTTCATTGGACGAAATAGAGAAAACTCTTCCCGAAAATTCCGATTCTGATATTATATTTAAGTACAAAGATGCTTATGTAAACACTATATGGGGAAATATTAAAATCGATGAAATCAAATTTGAATATGAATACAGTAATGAGAAAAAGGTAATAAAAATCGATGCTCAAGGTTTTGTAAAAGCAATACTAATAGATGCACTAAATGGAGAAAGAAGATTCATAGCAGAAAATGTGTATAAAAAGGATTGTTTTAACTGCAGATAATGTAAGTTCCATAAAATACTATATATTTAACCAATGGACATCAAAGATTGTATTTTTTATAAAACCCTCAATATACTT
>CAJGDJ010000068.1 GCA_904502025.1 uncultured Muribaculaceae bacterium | reverse complement strand
ATGGTTTGTAAAGCTCTGTTGCCATGTCTTTTGGAAGACCACACTCATGCATACGTAGTTCTGGACCAACAACGATTACCGAACGTGCAGAATAGTCAACACGTTTACCAAGAAGGTTTTGACGGAAACGGCCTTGTTTACCTTTCAAGCTGTCAGAAAGAGATTTAAGAGGTCGATTTGCGTCAGTCTTAACCGCTGAAGATTTGCGAGAATTGTCGAGCAATGAGTCAACAGCTTCTTGAAGCATACGTTTTTCATTACGTAGAATTACTTCTGGAGCTTTTATCTCGATAAGACGTTTGAGACGGTTGTTACGAATGATTACACGACGATAGAGGTCGTTCAAGTCACTTGTTGCAAAACGTCCACCATCGAGAGGCACCAATGGACGCAATTCGGGCGGAATCACAGGTACCGCTTGGAGAATCATCCATTCAGGACGGTTTACATTGCGTGAAGCACGGAATGATTCAACAACTTGAAGACGTTTGAGTGCTTCTGTTTTACGTTGTTGAGAGCCATCTGTATCGGCTTGGTGGCGCAATTTATATGACAAATCATCAAGATCGATGTTTTTAAGCAATTCATAGATTGCTTCAGCACCCATCTTAGCGATAAATTTGTTTGGATCGCCATCTTCGAGAAGTTGATTTTCCTTAGGCAACTTTTCTACGATGTCGAAATATTCTTCTTCTGACAAGAGGTCGAGTTGTTGAACTCCTTCTACATTACCTGGTTGGATAACAACATAACGTTCGTAGTAGATTACTGCATCAAGTTTTTTAGAAGGAAGTCCTAACAAATAACCAATCTTGTTGGGCAAAGAGCGGAAATACCAAATGTGAGCAACAGGTACCACAAGTTTTATGTGTCCCATGCGTTCTCGACGCACTTTCTTTTCAGTAACTTCCACACCACAACGGTCGCAGACAATACCTTTGTAACGAATACGTTTGTATTTACCGCAATGACATTCATAATCCTTGCAAGGACCAAAAATGCGTTCGCAGAACAAACCATCACGTTCAGGTTTATATGTACGATAGTTGATAGTTTCAGGTTTCAGCACCTCACCACTTGATTTTTCCAAAATCTCTTCGGGCGAAGCAAGCCCAATAGTGATTTTAGAGAATCCGGTCTTTATCTTATTGTCTTTTCTAAAAGCCATATATCAATTGATTATAAAAGCGATTATTATTGTTGTAAGTTGATACTCAAGCCTAAGCCGCGAAGTTCGTGGAGAAGCACGTTAAGCGATTCAGGAATACCTGCGGGTGGCATAGGTTCACCCTTAACGATTGCTTCATAGGCTTTGCTTCGACCGGTAACATCATCACTCTTAACGGTGAGAATTTCTTGGAGAATATGAGCGGCACCGAATGCTTCAAGTGCCCAAACTTCCATTTCCCCGAAACGTTGACCACCGAATTGAGCCTTACCGCCGAGAGGTTGCTGAGTAATAAGAGAGTATGGACCAATGCTACGAGCATGCATTTTGTCTTCAACCATGTGTCCGAGCTTCAACATGTAGATAACACCTACAGTTGCAGGTTGGTCAAAACGCTCACCTGTGCCACCATCATAAAGATAAGTGCGACCATAGCGAGGAAGACCTGCTTTATCAGTCCATTCATTAAGGTCATCAAGGCTTGCTCCGTCGAAAATAGGAGTTGCGAATTTTTCACCTAATTCACGACCAGCCCAACCAAGTACAGTTTCGAAAATCTGACCAAGGTTCATACGAGAAGGCACACCAAGTGGGTTCAATACGATATCCACAGTAGAACCATCGGCAAGGAATGGCATATCTTCTTGACGTACAATACGAGATACAATACCTTTGTTACCGTGACGACCTGCCATCTTATCCCCAACGCTGATTTTACGTTTTTTAGCAACGTAAACTTTCGCCATTTGCATGATACCGGCAGGAAGTTCATCACCTATTGAAAGGTCAAATTTCTTACGACGTAATTCGGCATCAATCTCTTTTGATTTGCGTAAATAGTTTACGATTGTAGCACGAATCATATCGTTGGTGTGAGCATCAGCAGTCCATTTGCTGAGATTTATTGTATCATATTCAATATCTTTCAACACTGCTGCCGAGAATTTCGCACCTTTAGCAATAATATCCGAACCGATGAAGTCTTTCACGCCTTGAGAAGTTTTGCCTTCAGTCAAAACAAGAAGTTTCTTTACAAGAACATCTTTTAATTCATCAAGCTTAACCTTGTAATCTTCATCAAGTTTAACCATTTGAGAATTAGCACCTTTTGTTTTCTTAACTTTTGCAGCACGAGAGAACAAATTAGTACCAATAATAACTCCCTTGAGTGATGGATTAGCTTTAAGTGAAGCATCTTTCACATCACCGGCTTTATCGCCAAAGATAGCACGAAGAAGCTTTTCTTCAGGAGTTGGGTCAGATTCACCCTTAGGAGTAATCTTACCGATTAGGATATCACCTGGGTTAACATGAGCACCAACACGAATAATACCACGTTCATCAAGGTCTTTTGTTGCATCTTCACTCACGTTTGGAATATCAGAAGTTAACTCTTCCATTCCACGCTTAGTTTCACGCACTTCAAGTGAATACTCGTCAACGTGAACTGAAGTAAGGATATCTTCACGAACAACACGTTCGTTCAACACGATTGCGTCCTCATAGTTGTAACCCTTCCAAGGCATGAACGCCACTTTTAGGTTACGACCAAGAGCCAATTCTCCCTTTTCAGTAGAATAACCTTCAGTGAGGATTTGACCGGTTTCCACACGTTGACCTTTTTCACAAATAGGACGAAGGTCAATAGTGGTACTTTGGTTGGTTTTGCGGAATTTAGGAATACTATATTCTTTAACAGCACTTTCAAATGAAACAAATTCTTCATCTTCTGTGCGGTCATAACGAATACGAATAACACGTGAGTCAACATATTCGATAACACCGGGACCTTCGGCTGTGATTTGAGTGCGAGAGTCGCGAATCAACTGACCTTCAAGGCCGGTACCAACGATAGGAGCCTCAGAAATCAACACAGGAACAGCTTGACGCATCATGTTTGATCCCATCAACGCACGGTTAGCATCATCATGCTCAAGGAATGGGATAAGAGATGCAGCAATCGAAGCGATTTGTGTTGGAGAAACGTCCATTAGTTCTACTTCGCCAGGAGCAACAATTGGGAAATCAGCATCAAGACGAGCTTTAACACGATCACGAACAAATGTTCCATCTTCATTCAAAGGAGCATTTCCTTGTGCTATAACTTTTCCTTCTTCAGTTTCTGCAGCAAGATAAACAACCTCATCATTGTTAAGATTAACCTTTGAGTCCGCAACTTGACGATAAGGAGTTACGATAAAGCCAAGTTCGTTAATCTTTGCATATACGCAAAGAGAAGAAATAAGACCAATGTTAGGACCTTCAGGAGTTTCAATCGGACAAAGACGTCCGTAGTGAGTATAGTGAACGTCGCGAACCTCGAAACCAGCACGCTCACGAGAGAGACCACCAGGACCGAGAGCCGACATACGACGTTTATGTGTCATTTCTGCCAATGGATTGGTTTGATCCATAAATTGAGACAAAGCATTTGTCCCGAAATATGAATTTATAACCGATGAAATAGTTTTGGCATTAATCAAATCAATTGGAGTAAACACCTCATTATCACGCACATTCATACGTTCACGAATAGTGCGAGACATACGAGCCAAACCTACACCAAATTGGTTATAAAGTTGCTCGCCAACAGTGCGTACACGACGGTTACTCAAGTGGTCGATATCGTCAACATCAGTTTTTGAATTGATAAGCTCTATTAGATACTTGATGATTGCGATAATATCCTCTTTTGTAAGTACACGCACTTCCATGGGGATACCGAGATCTAATTTTTTATTGATACGGTAACGACCCACATCGCCCAAGTCATAACGTTTTTCAGAGAAGAAAAGGTTAGTGATGACTTCGCGAGCACTTGCATCATCGGGTGGCTCCGCGTTGCGAAGTTGGCGATAGATATATTGAATAGCTTCTTTTTCTGAGTTAGAAGTATCTTTTTGAAGCGTATTGAAGATAATAGAATAGTCGCTCGAATTAACGTCTTCCTTATGTAGAAGGATATGATTAACACCCGATTCAAGGATTTCATCAATGAGATCTTCCTCAAGTACAGTTTCACGATCAATAATCACGTCGTTACGCTCTATTGACACAACTTCACCGGTATCTTCATCAACGAAATCCTCCACCCATGTTTTAAGCACACGAGCAGCGAGTTTGCGACCTACGGCTTTTTTAAGATTTGTTTTTGTTACTTTGAGCTCCTCAGCAAGACCAAAAATCTCGATGATGTCTTTATCACTTTCAAGTCCGATAGCACGCAAAAGTGTTGTAACAGGTAACTTTTTCTTACGGTCAATGTAAGCATACATCACATTATTAATATCCGTAGCAAATTCAATCCAAGAACCACGGAATGGAATGATACGAGCTGAATAAAGCTTAGTACCATTAGCGTGAGTACTTTGCCCGAAGAATACACCGGGAGAACGATGCAACTGCGACACTACCACTCGTTCTGCACCATTAATCACAAACGTACCTTTCTCGGTCATATAAGGGATAGGACCAAGATATACATCCTGAATCACAGTATCAAAATCTTCGTGATCAGGGTCAGTACAATAAAGTTTAAGTTTTGCTTTTAAGGGTACACTATAAGTTAATCCACGTTCAAGACATTCTTCAATAGTGTAACGAGGTGGATCGATATAATAATCGAGGAACTCAAGCACAAAGTTATTACGAGTATCTGCGATAGGGAAATTTTCTGCAAATACTTTGTATAGCCCCTCGTTGTTTCTTTTCTCGGGAGGAGTGTCTAATTGTAAAAAGTCATGAAACGACTTTAACTGCACCTCTAAAAAATCTGGATAAGGAAGTGGATTCTTAACCGAGGCAAAGTTAATTCTGTTTTTGTTTGTTGAGACTGACATCTAAAATAACGTTAAAGGGAACTCAAATTAAAAAATAACACAAAAAGGTTAAGAATCGTCGTCCAAGAGGATTCTTAACCTATTTACCTGAAAATCAGGCAATATTATTTAAGTTCAACTTCAGCGCCAGCTTCTTCAAGTTGTTTTTTAAGACCTTCAGCTTCAGATTTAGCAAGACCTTCTTTAACTACTGAAGGAGTGCCATCTACCATTTCTTTAGCTTCTTTCAAGCCAAGACCTGTAAGTTCTTTTACAAGTTTAACAACTGCAAGTTTGCTTGCACCAGCGTTTTTAAGAACTACGTCGAAAGAATCTT
>CAJGDJ010000067.1 GCA_904502025.1 uncultured Muribaculaceae bacterium | reverse complement strand
TGAATCCTTGCATTTCTCCTGACGGTAGCAAAATCGTGTTCACTTCATTTACAGATGGTCAAATTTATGTTGCCGACCTTAAATAATCAACCTTAAAAAACTACCATTATGAAAAAGATATTTTCAATAATAGCATTATTTGTTATTGCGGCGATAACAATGCCTACTGAGGCCGCAACAAAATGGACAAACTATAAAATTATGATCGACCCTGGTCATGGTGGTTCTGACCCTGGCGCAAGTGGCCCAAGTGCTCCACACGAAGCTACATTGGTACTTCGATGTGGTACAGCACTAAAAAATCGCATTGTAAATGAATGTGGTGGTACAGTCAAGATGACTCGTACGACCGATACATTTATTTCGCTTTCATCACGCAAAGCTTCATCTGTATCGTATGACCCTTATATTTTCTGTTCTCTCCACCTCAATGCATTCAATACTACTGCAAAAGGTACAGAAACATACTACTATCACAAAACTGGTAATAGCTCATTGCTCGCAAACAAAGTGCAAGCACAACTTATTGCCAATTTCAAAACAGTTAGCGGTTTCACTCCTACCAACCGCGGTGTAAAAACTGCAAGCTATACAGTTATCATGGGTAGCTCATCAGTACCAGCAGTATTGACCGAAGGGCTTTTTGTTGACAACAAAACTGAATGGAACATCATCAAGAGTGAATCAAATGATGGTTTCAAAAAATGGGTACAAGGACACCTTTATGGTTTTTATGATCGTCTCGTATTGCTAAAAAGCGATATCGTTGACCCATCAGGATCATCTTCAACTTCTACACCTGACCCAACAATGACTCTCAACCCAACATCTATGGATTTCTCTTGTGTGGAAGGAAGCGAATCAACCAATGCAGTTAGCGTTAAAGCTTCTAACCTTACTGCAACTCCTACTGCATCTATCTCTGGTACAGGCTTCTCAATCTCGTCTAAATCTCTATCTACTTCAGGGGGTTCTGTAACAGTTAAATTTGCTCCTACTACTACAGGTTCATTCTCGGGAACACTTACTATTACATCAGGAAGTTTAAAGAAAACAGTAAAACTTACTGGTACTGCAACTGCTGCACCTCTCACATTTACCGAAAAATGGAATGCTTCAGATCAAAAAGGCACAATCACTAAATTTGGTTGGGACGCAAGTAAAGTGCGCAACATGACTTACAATGCTGGCAAACTATACCTCGTGTATAACCATAGCGATATTAAAGTTGTAAATGCTCAAACAGGTGCTGACCTTGGCAATCTCGACAAAACCGGCATCGAAGGTGGTACTCTCACACTTTGCGACGTTAAAGCTTGCGATGGCAAAATTGTGGCTTGTAACCTTGCAACAACCGGTGAATTCCGCGTATATGTATGGGACGACGACAACTCGGCTCCTCGAGTATTGCTAAGCACAACTAACTTTGGCGGTGCAACTCGTATTGGCGACTATATCGGTTTCTACGGAACATGGTCAAGCGGTAAAATCTCATTTGGACACTACGCATCTGATGCAACTCGCATTGTTTCTTATGCAATTACTGATGGCAAATGTGCAACAACTCCAACGGTTGTAAATGCCACTACCGATGGCTCGACTATCCTCAACACAGGTGGTTCAACTCGCGTATATCCAGGTTCTAACTACTATTGGATTGATGGTAAAAACAACCACACTACACGTTTGAACAGTTCAGGTTCTCGCGAATACTATATTGACTCTGAAGAAACTTGGGGCACTGCATTCCAAACATTCACTTGGAAAAATGCTGAATATGGTGTTGCTATGACTTTCAACACAATGGAAGGAGACAACTGGAGCTCTCAAACCGATGCTCAAAAAGCCAAAAACTACACAGGTGGTCGCATGAAACTCCTCAAGAAAGATTCAGAATGGAGCAAACCTACCGATTGTGGCGACTATCCATCTGCCGGATTGAGTTCAACCGTTCAAAACACTAACTGTACAGGTAACGTTATTGCTGCTGTTAACGGCACAAGTGGTGTTGAAGCATGGGTATTATCAACCGGCCAAGGTATTGCATATTACCTCCATGGCACAGCAGCGTCTAACACAGTTGAAGAAGTTAAACCGGTTTCTCCAACAATTACAGCAAGTGCTACATCAGCTTCACTTTCAACCGAAGTAGGCACTCCTATTACCAAGAAAATCACAATCAACGGTAGCAACCTTTCCGGCAATATCAGTCTTGCACTTTCAGGAACAAATGCCGACCAATTCTCTTTGAACACCACATCTCTTTCAAGTACAGGTGGCGACGTTACAATCACTTACAACCCAACAGCCGGTGGTAGCCATAATGCAACAATTACTGCGTCATCTACAGGAGCCGACGATGTAAAAATAACATTGAACGGTACTGCAACCGAAAAACTCATTGTTACCGGTGCTTCACTCACACAAGATTGGGCAGTTACAAGCGACATTCTTACAGCAAACACAAACTCTCGTTGGGCTGCAGGTAAAGGTGGCAAGATTTATGTAAATGATATGGCAAACTCGAAATTGTATTACTACACTAAATCAGGTAAAACAGAAGTTTGCACATCAGCAGCAGGATCAGCAATTGCAATGGACGATGCTGGCAATATCGTCATCAATACTACTATTTACACAGCGGCAGCTACTTCATTCAAGATTTTACCTGCTGGCAAAACTGCATTCCAAGACCTCACCGTTACCCTCCCCGATGGCATGACCACTAACCAAATGCAATATATGGGACACATCGTTGGTAACATCATGAACGACGGTGGTGGTGTAATGTTCCTATTCCCTAAAGATGCTACATCAGTTGCTAAAATTTACATTCAAAATGGTGTACAAAAATCATGCAAGAAAATTGACATTGGCGTTATCACTGCCGATGCTCAATCAATCGTGATACCATTAGAAACTAACAACAATAGCGATGCTATCGCAGTACGTTTACGTGGAAATAAAAGTTTCTACTATCACAACGGCACTGAATTTGTGGCTTATGCAAACAATGGCATCAACAGCACACAAGGTGGTACATTCTTCACTCTCAACGAAACACTTTATGCCGTTGAACCTATCGGCACAAACTATGTAGATGGTTTCCAAGTTGTAGATATCACCAACAACAAGATTGTTGCTACTCACAATGCTCAATTCTCAACTCAAGCATGTGCTCCTAATGCCAACTGTATTACAGCCGAAATCGTTGACGATTATGAAGCGAAACTATATCAATATGTGCCTGGACAAATGGCAGCTCAATACACATTCAAACTCACTACAACTACCGACATTGAAGAAGTTATTGCAGAAAAAGCATCAATGAATATCTTCGTAAGAAACAACACTCTATATATTGGTGGTGTAGAGGTTGAAAACCTTGCAATCTTCGGTATTTCTGGTGCAATGATAGCTAATGAAATTGGTGTTGACCAATATGACCTCAGTGGCCTTAACAAAGGTGTTTATATCGTAAGAGTGGTTGACGTTAATGGCGACGTTCATGTTGCGAAATTTGCCAAATAAGTAACATTTTTCATCTATAAGTAAAAAAGAGGACTTCGGTCCTCTTTTTTATTATTTTAACTCAACAAATATGCCTTTATCTACGTTATACCATATAGTAACCAACAAAACAAACACCAACTATGAAATCAGTTAAAGACACTTTATTAGAGCGTCGAAGCACTCGTCGCTATGAACGCCAAAACATTTCACAAAGCAATCTAAACCTCATCTATGCCGCAATTCGCAACACCCCCACAAGTTACAACGGGCAACAATTCTCGGTAATTGACATTTCTGACCAAGAAACTAAAATAAAACTCTTTGAACTCACAAATCAAAAACAAATTAAAACGTGCAATCGTTTTCTTCTCTTTTGTGCCGATTATAACAAAATCACAACCATAGCCAAGGCAAAGAACATCGAAATGCCCCAATTTTCACACACTGCCGATGGCGTGATGGTAGGAATCATCGACGCTTCTCTTGCCATGATGAGTGCAGTAGTTGCAGCCGAGTCGTGTGGGCTTGGCACTTGTTGCATTGGCTATGCTCGCACTGCCGCTCCCAAAGAGATAGCAAAACTACTAAAACTACCTCAAGGAGTATTTGCCGTGTGTGGCTTGGCTATTGGCGTGCCTCGCGAAACAAACGATTTGAAGCCCAAACAAGGAAAAGAGTTAATGATTCACAGCAACCACTATCGCACCGACGATATGACTCAAAACCTGATTGATTATGACAATCGCATAATTCAATACAACACTACTCGTAGTGGCTCAACTTCTGATAATGACTGGGCTTCACACATCATCAACTACTATCGTGAGGCAATGAACTACGAAATGCTTGATGCACTACGCTCACAAGGATTTAACATAACAAAATAATTCATTACTATTGCAAAAATGTTGCTTTTTATATAACTTCGCATAGTAATTTATTAACTTAAAATTTCACAATAGAATTTATTAACTTAAAATTTCACAATAGAATTTATAATTAATAATCTCAACTAAAAATTATCATTATGGCTGAATTGAAAGGTTCTAAAACCGAAAAAAATCTACAAGAAGCGTTTGCCGGTGAATCAATGGCTCGCAACAAATACACTTATTATGCGTCACAAGCTCGCAAAGATGGCTACGAACAAATAGCTAAAATCTTTGAAGAAACAGCTAACAACGAAAAAGAACACGCTAAAATTTGGTTCAAACTCCTTCATGGAGATTCTGTTCCTGCAACTGCCGAAAATCTTCTTGATGCAGCTCAAGGCGAAAACTATGAATGGACCGACATGTATGCTCGTTTTGCACAAGAAGCTCGCGAAGAAGGCTTCACTAAAATCGCTGCTCTCTTCGACATGGTAGGCAAAATCGAAAAAGAACATGAAGAACGCTATCGCAAACTTCTCGCTAACGTCGAAGGTCAATTAGTATTCTCTCGCGAAGGCGACTGCATTTGGGAATGTGCTAACTGCGGACACATTGTTATCGGCAAAAAAGCACCCGAAATGTGCCCTGTGTGCAAACACCCTAAAGCATTCTTCCAAATCAAAGCCGAAAATTATTAATCAATAATATCGGGATACATAAGCAAGAGGTTGTTCAAATTTTGAATAACCTCTTGCTTTTACTCCCCTCAGTTACAAGCGACAGCTCACCTAAAATACAGTGGGGGGATAGGCTTGCTTCAGCATTCGTGCTTCGCACGACCTATCCCCCTCCGGTGCAAGCACTTCGTGGGACTGTGTCAAAAATCGGAGTAAAACCTAATTAGGTGGTTAACCCCCTCCCGGCTTCGCCGTACTCCCCCTGCACAAGTGCAAGGGGAGAGCTGAGGCTGACGCATTGAAAGTTGGCATTGCCGAAGGTAATGCTTTTTGCATAGCCGGGTATTGGCTCGAAGAGACAATGCACGGTAAAGGGTTAGAATGATTGTGATTCTGTAAGAATCATTAATTCCATCAAATAATGAATCTTCC
>CAJGDJ010000066.1 GCA_904502025.1 uncultured Muribaculaceae bacterium | reverse complement strand
TTGAATTAGGAGATATTCTTGTAGAGGGTGCTACTGTAACAGTAGATGCTGCCGGTGTTGAAACATATAAAGGTTTTGTAAAAGATATGCCATTGCTTGGTGGTGAACTTATTGCAGATGTTACATTAAGTGGTACAATTACAGCCGCAGGGGTTGTAGATATGAAAATTGATGTATTGTGGATGGAAATTCCTATTGCTTGTACATTTACATCAAGTGAAGTGGGTGGCATTGAAAGTATTGCACAATCTCAACAAGGCGAAGCAGTATATTACAATCTTCAAGGTGTGAAAGTTGTTAACCCTGAAAATGGTGTATTTGTCAAAGTTCAAGGTGGTAAAGCAACAAAAGTTGTGAAATAAAACAACATTGTTCTTGGGACTTAGACTCAAGAACTGTAGAACATAAATATAATGGGCAATCGGAGTCGGTTGCCCATTTTGTTTTATTATAAAAAGTCTATAATGCTTCTAAAGGCTCTCAATTATTAATTCTTAAGATTCTATATCAGAAAAAATTAGTAAATTTGCAATTTGAAATATATTGCTGATGAAATTGCCCAAAATAAAGAGATTATATGGATTTATGTTGCAGAGCTTCTTGCCTCTGTTTATGATGACATTTTTTATATGTCTCTTTATTGTGTTGATGCAATTTCTTTGGCGTTATATCGATGACCTTGTGGGAAAAGGTTTGTCGGTAGATGTAATAGCCGAATTGTTTTTCTATGCGGCATTGACGATGGTACCAATGGCGTTGCCGTTGGCAATCTTGCTTGCGTCGTTGATGACGTTTGGAAATCTTGGTGAGCGATTTGAGTTGACAGCAATGAAAGCATCGGGAGTGTCGTTGTTTAAGACGATGCGACCATTGATAGTGTTGATGGTGTTTGTAGCGATAGGTGCATTCTTTTTCCAAAACAATGTGTTGCCTGTTGCACAAGCTAAGATGTGGACATTGCTCTATTCTATGCGACAGAAATCGCCTGAAGTTGAAATCCCTGAAGGAACTTTCTATGACCAAATTCCCGGAGTGAATCTTTTTGTCGAGCATAAAAATTCAGAAACAGGCATGCTCTATGATATGATGCTTTATGATGTGTCAAAAGGATTTGATAACTCTCGTATCATTCTTGCCGACTCGGGGAAATTGAGTTTTACTGAGGATAAAACCCACTTGTTTTTGCAACTATACAACGGAGAACAGTTTGAACAGTTGAAAAACCAAGATGCCATGGCGTCGAGGTCGAAAGGTAAATTTGTGCCTTATCGACGTGAATCGTTTACCGAAAAACAAATTAGGGTTGCTTTCGATGCGAATTTCTCACGCATGGACGAGAGCACGATGCAAAATCAGTATGTGGGGAAAAATATAGCACAGCTAAGAGAAACTATTGACTCTGTGAATCAAAAAGTAGATAGCATAGGCTCGAAGTATGCAAAAGATATTAAAGAATTGCCATATTTTGGAATTATGTATTATGAGCGAAAATATGTGAATCATGAATTGACTAATGTGCCACAAAGCGAAGTGATGCTTAAGGACACATTAAATATTGATACGCTTATGATGGCAAAGGGTAATAGCTATGCTCGCTCATATATGGTACAAGCACTAAACAAGGCAAAGCGTCATCGCCAAGATTATGAGTATAAGTCATATTCAATGCAAGATCAAAGAAAATCGATACGTCGCCATGATATTGAGATGCAAAAGAAGTTTACCTTGTCGTTTGCATGTATTATATTTTTCTTTATCGGAGCTCCATTAGGTGCAATTATAAAAAAAGGTGGTATTGGTACGCCTTTGGTTATATCCGTAATATTGTTTATTGTATATTATATTATTGATAATACCGGGTATAAGATGGCTCGCGAGGGGCGAATGGCAGTGTGGGCAGGTATGTGGTTGAGCTCGGCAATATTGTTGCCTATGGGTGTGTTTTTTACCTATAAGGCAGTTCATGATTCGGCATTGTTTAATTTAGATGCTTATCGCAACTTCTTCCGTAGATTGATAGGAATGAATGAGACACGCCATTATGACGTTAAAGAGATTGTAATGGACGATGTGATAACTTCTGATGCAATTCAGATGTCAGATGCGTTAGCTGCGAAATGTAGTGCGTTTGTTGAAAAGTATAAACGAAAACAATCATATATTAAATATTGGTTGAACGGATTTGATAAGGAGCAGGTTGGCAGTTTATATGATTCGCTTGAGGCGTTTGCAATCTATATGTCAAATTCAAAGAGCCAATTAGTGATAAATAAAATATCCCAATTCCCAATCCTCAATAGATATTGGGTGTGTCAGCCGTCGTCAAATAAGTTGATGTCGTGGGTAGGGATTGTTGTGTTTCCTGTAGGATTGCCTATTTATTTGGTTGGCTTAAAGTGTCAGGCATCATTGATGCGTGATGTTAAATCGGTAATAAAAGTAAATTCCGATGTGGTAGAAATGTTGAAAAAAGAGATATAAAAAGATAATTAACTGATTATAATAGATTAATGGAAAATATACATCTTGATACAATCGAAGAGGCGATAAAAGATTTTGCTGATGGTAAAATGATTATCGTTGTAGATGATGAAGATCGTGAAAATGAGGGCGATATAATTGTGGCTGCAGAAAAAATAACACCTGAGCAGGTAAATTTTATGTTGAAAAATGCTCGTGGATTGCTATGTGCTCCAATTACCCTTTCACGATGCAGAGAGTTGGGATTAGACCGTCAAGTATCGGATAATACGTCAATATTAGGAACTCCGTTTACCGTTACTATTGACAAGCTTGAGGGTTGCTCAACCGGTGTGTCAATCAACGACCGTTGTGCTACGATTCGTGCTCTTGCCGACCCAACTTCGACGCCATCAACATTCGGACGCCCCGGACATATAAATCCTCTATATGCACAAGATCAAGGGGTGCTACGTCGTCCCGGGCATACTGAAGCTGCTGTTGACTTGGCTCGAATTGCCGGCCTTTATCCGGCGGCTGCATTGATGGAAATTATGAGTGATGACGGTTCAATGGCTCGTTTACCCGAATTGCGTCAACGTGCCGATGAATGGGGTATGAAGCTCATTTCAATAAAGGATTTGATTGCTTATCGCCATAAACGTGAATCGCTTGTGGAAAAAGGTAGCGAGGTTGATATGCCAACAAAATATGGTCATTTTCGTTTGATTCCTTTTCGTCAAAAAAGCAATGGACTTGAACATATTGCTATTATCAAAGGCGATGTGAAGTCGGGCGAGCCGGTATTGGTGAGAGTGCATTCGTCGTGTGCTACCGGAGATATATTTGGGTCTATGCGTTGTGATTGTGGTGAACAACTTCACACGGCATTGAGAATGATAGAAAAAGAAGGTTGTGGAGCAGTGGTATATCTCAATCAAGAGGGTAGAGGTATTGGATTGATGGATAAAATTGAGGCATATAAATTGCAAGAAAAAGGAATGGATACGGTTGAAGCCAATATCCACCTCGGGCATAAAGCTGATGAGCGCGACTATGGTGTTGGTGCTCAAATATTAAGTGCGTTGGGAATAAGTAAAATGAGATTGATGACAAATAATCCTATCAAACGCATAGGTCTTGAGGGGTATGGTTTGACTGTGGTTGAAAATGTCCCAATTGAAATTGCACCCAATGAGCATAATCGTTTCTATCTTCATACAAAGAAACAGCAAATGGGTCATGAATTGAAAAATGTAGATTAAATTCATATATTATATATGGAATGAAAGTAGCCAGGCTCATATTAAGCTTGGCTACTTTTGTTAATTTTTACTATTACTTATCATTGAATTAATTTACGGTATTTTGAATGTCATAATTTTGAGTAACTTTGTTTTCGTTATGGATAAATTTGAACCACAGAGAATAGATTATAATACGCCGGCAGAGGGTGAACTGTTGGGTGAAGTAATGGCTGGGTTTCCATCGCCTGCCGAAGAGATGAGAGAGAAGTTGGATCTTATAAAATTGCTTGTGAAGCATAAAGCATCAACATTTTTCTTTCGTGTGAATGGAGTTTCGATGGTTGATGCGGCAATGGACGAAGGGGATATAATTATTGTTGATAGAGCTATTGATCCTTATAATAATTGTAAGGCAGTATGCTATATCGATGGTGAATATACCGTTAAATGTGTTGAGATGTCAAAAAACAAGATTCGCCTGATGCCAGCCAATAAAGATAATAAAGTATATAAACCGATAGAGGTAACTCCTGAAAATACTTTTATGATTTGGGGGGTGGTTACATACGTAATCAAAAAAATGTAACGATGTTTGCTCTTGCCGATTGCAATAACTTTTTCGTGTCATGTGAACGGGTGTTTCGTCCTGATTTGCAAGGTAAGCCTGTTATAGTTTTGTCAAGTAACGACGGTTGTGCAATTGCTCGAAGCAATGAGGCTAAAGCTCTCGGCATAAAAATGGGTGCCCCGCTGTTTAAGATTCGCGATATTGTAACGAAGCATCATGTAGCAGTCTTTTCGGGGAATATGGCACTCTATGGAGATATGTCGCAACGTGTGCGTTGGGTCCTATCTGATTTTGCTCCGTCGATTGAAGTTTATTCTATAGATGAAGCGTTTCTTGATTTGCGTGGCATAAATGACGTTGATTTTGATGCTTATGCAAAAGAGATTTCAGCTAAATGTTGGAAATATACTTCAATCCCTGTTTCAGTTGGTATTGCTCCAACAAAGACTTTGGCAAAGATTGCGTCAAAACTATGTAAGCAATATCCCAAATTGCAAGGAGGTTGCTATATGAATCGTCCTGAAGATATTGAAAAGGTGCTTCGTAAATATCCCATAGAGGATATATGGGGGATTGGTAGAAAGTCAGTGACAAAGTTGAAAGCAAGAGGCGTAGATACTGCATACGAATTTACTCAGTTATCCGAGATGATGGTTAAGTCGGAGTTGGGTGTAGCAGGAGTCAGGACATGGAGGGAGCTGCAAGGCTTTCAATGTGTAGAGTTTGAAGATGGTTTTGATGCAAGTCAATCGATATGTGTGTCGCGAAGTTTTTCGTCAGAGATATATGATGTAAAAGAGTTGCAAGAGCAGATTGCTAACTTTGCGGCTTCAATGTCAGAAAAATTACGAAAACAGGGGAGTGTTGCGTCTGAAATGGTGGTTTTTGCTTATACAAATAGGTTTAAGGAAAATGTTCCACATATTTATTCTAATTCATTGGTGACATTTGCAACTCCAACATCTGATCATCGAACAATTATCACGGAAGCTATTAGAGCAATTGGTAAAATATTTACAGTGGGGTGTGGATACAAAAAAGCAGGTGTTATAGCGACAAAGATTGTTGCAGAAGATTGTATAATGTATTCATTGTTTGAAGACACTGAGGCTCTTGACCGTGAACATAAAATAACATCGGCATTAGATGCGATTAATGCCACATACGGAAAAGGAACTGTGAAGTTGGCTGTGCAAGGAAGTGGCAAGATTAAGACATCGAGTGAAAAGCAATCACCACATTATACGACAAAGTGGAGCGATATTCCTAATGTAACAGTCAAATAAGACATTGCGTATTGAATTTGATACTGAGGTAATAAATAATAGGTGTATTGTTTGAAAAATAGGTTTTTTACGTAAAAGAAAGCTAAAAACATGTTTTATAACATAAATTTTTTCAATAGTTAAGTTATTGAGACGCAGGTGGTTGATGTAAAAATGGGTAAAAATACCCCCATAAATTAAAAAACGAAGTGCGAAAATATGATGTTAAAATTACCATCAATGATTCAACTTTATAAGGACTGATTGGCAGTTGGGGCGTCCCAACTGCCAATC
>CAJGDJ010000065.1 GCA_904502025.1 uncultured Muribaculaceae bacterium | reverse complement strand
TTATTGCTGTCCGATAAAACTTTTTTTGAGTGAATAAAAAATTAGGACTGGTTCCATTTGCATGAATCAGTCCTTTTTGGTTACTTTTGTTTTACCACAAACAAGTTTAACCATGGGTAAAAGTACACATTTTATCGGACACCAATAATAATTAACAATAATTGTTGTCAGATTATAAAAAAACAAAGAGCATCTCTCTATGAGGTGCTCTTTCACAACAACTACCCGAGGGTAATTATATTACTTAATGTATGTTTTTTCAGCTTTTTCGCCATGAACCTTAATAAATATGCCTCCTTGAGGATTAGCTACTTTTAAGCCTTGAAGGTTGTAGTATGTGGCAGGAGTATCGTTTTCGTTGATATTGATTTCTTTAATGCCCGATACTTTAGAAAGGAATGCAGTTGGATAAGATGTAGTAGCCGATTCTACAGTTACTGCTACAGGTTCGCCTGATTCATAATCGGGGTGAGAAAATTCTACTGTATAATCTCCTGCTTCAACATTCATAAATACAAATGCTCCATTGTAGTTAATGTCGGTTTTATAAGTATCTACAACTTCACCATCTTTTTTGAGTGTAACATTTACTTCGTTAAGCGGAGCGTATTTGTCGGGAGTTTTTGGGTTATAGTTATACAATTCATGTTCGAGAGGGTTAGTGTCGTCGCGCACGATACCATAAATGTTTCCGGTTTCTTCTTTTTCCCACATAAAGTAGTCGGCAACACCACGAGCATAGTCATGACCTTCTACTCGGTCAACATCGAAATTCATAGCACGGTGGCGAGCTGGTTGATAAGTGTGGAAATAACCTTCAACCAAATAAGCAGGCACAGAGTGACCAATTACGATGTAGTTACCGGTAAGGATTTTAGCATCGCCCTCTTCTACAGGGAAGTCATAAGAGTTCCATTGAGTGTGGCGATCTTTAATGCGTTGATTCCAAGCTGTGTTACAAAGGAGTTGACAGTCGGGACCTGATGCACCACAGTTAGTGCGATAATAAAACGCAAGATAGTTGGTGTATTGACCGTCGGCGTTTGTAGCATTTGAGTGTATCGACACCATTACGTCAAACATGTTAGTTTCAACCTCTTCAGCAATTTCAGTTAAGTTGCGGCTGAAATCGTTGTCAGAGTCGGGGTCAACACCATTTACCCAAGCAAATGGATATGGACCACATTTTACGCGGCTCATAACTACACCTTGGCTCAAATCTAGAGCAGCACCAATGCGGTTAGGGTTCTCGTTTTCTTGGTTGAGAGTTGGGTCAAATGGACAACCGTAGTCAATCAATTTATAGAGCATTGAAAGACCTTTTTCGAGGTTAGTGTTTGACTCGAAGAAGTCGGTAGTATCGGGATCTTCATCGCTAATAGGATAGTGTCCGATTGTGGGCATATGACGGTTGTTTGCGCCACCCCAAGAGCCGTGACCAGGGTTGATATAAATGCGCACATCTTCGGGGAAGAAGTCTTGTGCATTAGCACCTACTGACAAAAGCGCCATTGATGCTGCAAGTAATATTTTATTGAGTTTCATAACGCTTTAATTTTATCGAGTGATGTTAATAATGAATAATTCGCCGGCAGGAGTAGTATATGAAATTTTATCACCTGCATTAGTTATTGATGGGAATAATGCCAATGAAGCATCTTCGGTGAGGTCTTGTTTCACTTTACCATCGGCCGAGATTGCGATGATGCGTGAGGCATAAATTTCGTGTCCATTATCGCGGTCATACATACCCACTACTGTGTTGTTGTCATACCAGCGAGGAGCGTGGATTGCACCGAGGCGCACTGGGTTAGTACCATCGATATTTGCTACATAGCAACCAGCTGATGCGAGGTAGTAAAGCACTCGAGTTCCATCGGGTGAAACTGATGGCCACATATAACTGTTACCAGTAGTTCCGTTAGGAGAAATCACATTGCCGTCAATGCAAAGTTGGCCATAGCGAATAGATGCTACAGGCATTGTAACTTTAGCTTCACCACCGTTGAGGTTTTTAGCAGTAAGTTTGTCAGAGTTAACAGCCACAACATTGTTGTTAATGATAGCTGAGCCTTGAAGGTCGCGGCTGAATGGGGCGATAGTTGTTTCAGTACTACGTTTAACATCAAATGCTTTGAGAGCAATTTGACGCATGCGTTTTTCGTTTATACGAGGTTCGCGGAATACGACAATAGAACCATCGTTAGAGATTTTCAAGTCATGAGGAATACCAGTCAAAGAGATGGTAGAAATCGACTTAGAAGCGAGGTCGAAACGATGAATACCCGATTGCTCGTTTTGAGCGATAACAAAAAATTCGCCATTAGGGCTGATTGTGGCAGAGTTAATAGTTATGCCTTCGGGAAGGGAAACCTTTTCGATTGATTGCACATTCAGCAGCTGTGCAAATCCAATCACTCCCGAACATAACAAAAATGCCGAAGTAAAGATTTTTTTCATAAATGGTATTTGTTATGGTTAATAAATTATATAATTGTTGAGGTTTGATATTTTTAATTTGACTAAATTATAAAAATTAATCGGAAATACCATCATTTTTATAAAAAAATAACTTTTTCTTCCAATAAAACTAAAAAAACGCGGACTGCCTAATCGTTGACGTATTTATAATGCGTATTGCTTATATAAATTCATTGTCCTTATTTTTACATCATTAAACACGGCAGTTTCATAATTTATATATACCCTCAAATTAAAGTTCAAAAATTCATATTGTGATATTGTGTTTTTTCAAAAGATATTATAACTTTGTGTGGGCAAAGTTTTTTGTCATCATAGTAAAAGAATATTATTTCAATTTTATAACAAATGGATTATAGTTTATTAGATTTTCTAACGTTGCTTGGAGCTGTAGGGCTATTCCTTTATGGAATGACGCTTATGAGTGAAGGTTTACAAAAAGCCGCAGGTAACGGTCTTCGCAACATTTTGGGAGCCATGACTCGCAATCGTTTTACCGGAGCTCTCACAGGTTTTTCAATCACAGCATTAATTCAAAGTTCTTCGGCTTCAACTGTTATGGTTGTAAGTTTCGTGAGTGCCGGATTGATGACATTGGCACAATCTGTGGCTGTGATTATGGGTGCCAATGTGGGTACTACTGCAACTGCATGGATTATTACATTATTTGGTTTCAAGGTTGATATAGGTGCTTATGCAATTCCTATTATTGCTTTCTGTATTCCACTCCTGTTTTCAAGCCATAGTCGTAGAAAATCTATTGGCGAAATCATTTTAGGTTTTGCAATGTTATTTATTGGTCTTGACTGGATTGAAGCTAACGTTCCCGACCTAAAAGCAAGTCCTGAAATATTTGGTTTCTTAACTCAATATGCCGACATGGGTTATGTTTCGGTATTGTTGTTTGTTGCAATTGGGATTGTTGCTACTATGATAATCCAATCATCATCGGCAGCAATTGCTATCGTGTTAATCATGTGTACAAAAGGCTGGATTACCTTCGACCTTGCTTGTGCTATGATTCTTGGCAGCAATATTGGGACAACAATTACCCCTATCATAGCCTCTCTTGGTGCTAATCTTGCTGCAAAACGAGCTGCATTGTGCCACTTGATGTTTAACGTTTTGGGTACTGTGTGGGCATTGGCTTTGTTTATCCCATTTACCGACTTAACAGTGTGGGTTACCGAATCACTCGGGCAAGGCGATCCCACTCAATTATATAATTATATCAACAAATCTAATGGTATCGATCCTGCTCAAATCGCAATCATGGCAGGTTGGGCTTCGTTTGGTCTTTCTATATTCCACACCATCTTCAATCTCATTAACTTATCGGTAATGATATGGATGACCGAATTATATGTAAAAGTTGTGGAAAAAATCATGCCAAGCAAGCACAGAGGTGATGATGAATTCCAACTTACATATATTTCGAGTGGTCGTGTTGCCGCTTCGGAATTGAATATGGCACAAGCCGAGAAAGAAATCGGAGTGTATGCAAAACGCGTTAACCGCATGTTGGAGATGGCTCAAACTCTTGTTCACACAAAAGAAGGTAGCGAAGAATTTAACAAACTATATTCCCGTTTAGAAAAATATGAAGAGATTTCTGACCGCATGGAAATAGAAATCGCCAACTATCTCAACCGTTGTGCCGAAGGTCGCCTATCAAATCAAGGTAAGCAACGTATTGCAGCAATGCTAAATATTATTTCTGAGATAGAAAGCATCGCCGATAGTTGTTTTGGTGTAGCTAAAATTCTTGCTCGCAAACAAGAGGGACATGTAGCATTCAATAATGAAATATATGAAAATATAGATCACATGTTTGCCTACGTAAATAAGGCAATGAAAAATATGATGCTACTATTAGAAGACCTTGAAGATGTACGCGAAGAAGATATTATTGTTTCTTACAACCATGAGCGAGAAATCAACAATCTACGTAACTCGTTACGCATTGCAAATATCGAAAATATCAACAACCAACACTACGAATACCAAGCCGGTATCTATTATATGGATCTTATTGGCGACCTTGAACGCACCGGCGACTATATTATAAATGTTGTTGACACTGTCAAAGAATGGTTTCGCAAGCATAAAGATTAAATTGCGAGTACAAAGATAACACAAAACGGTTACTATCATTTTCGATAGTAGCCGTTTGTTATATTTTTGCCCCCGGAAAATAAATTTGAACAATCGTTAACGCATTTCTATGACAAATTGCCAAGGGAAAATACTTGCCATCGATGACGAGCCAATAGTCCTTGACTTAATTAAATTTAATCTCGAAAACGAAGGTTACTCAGTTGACACATTGAATAGTGCTGAAGAAGCACTTCGACTTGAGTTATCAATATATGATATCATTATTGCTGATGTGAAGTTGGGCGAAATGAGTGGAATTGAGTTTACCGAAAAGGTAAGGCAAAATCCAAAAACTTCTCATATCCCTATTGTAATCTGTTCTGAAAGAGGAATGGAGGGTGATATGATTTATGGGTTAAGATCGGGAGTTGATGGATATATCATGAAACCTTTTTCAGTGCGAGAATTAGTTGCACGAGTGCAATCTATCCTTCGTCGTCATTCTATAAAATAGACATGTATAATGCAAAGAGTTGAAAACATCACACTTTACATTATTAATTTGTCAGTTTAGATATATTAATTGTCGATTATATAGTATCTTTGTTCTATAAAACGATATAATTACGTTTATAGATGCTACCAAATTGCTATATATCAGGGCGATATGAGGCCGGTTGTGATGAGGCCGGTCGTGGGTGCCTTGCCGGTCCGGTTTATGCGGCTGCTGTAATTCTTCCCGATGATTTCCATCACCCTTTGCTCAACGATTCAAAACAACTCTCTGAGGCTAAGAGAGAAAAGTTACGTCCCATTATCGAAACTGAGGCTGTGGCATGGGCTGTGGGTATAGTTTCGGAACAAGAAATAGATAAAATAAACATTCTCAATGCTTCGATACTGGCAATGCATCGTGCTATTGACGCATTGAGTATTGTGCCGGGGGCAATCATTGTTGACGGCAATCGATTCAAGCCATACGGGGATATACCATGGCAAACGTTTGTGAAAGGAGATGGGCGATTTGGCAATATAGCAGCAGCGTCAATTCTTGCTAAAACACATCGTGATGAATGTATGTGTAGGCTTCATGAGCAATATCCTCAATATGGTTGGAATATCAATAAAGGTTATCCTACAAAAGCTCATCGGGCAGCCATTGCCACACACGGAGCTTCTCCACTGCACCGTCAATCATTCCGCCTCCTCGACCCACAACTCACATTATTTTAAGTAACCCATTAACGTTTAATTTTTTATTTTTAACTCCTTATTTTTATTAATTGATTATCTTTGCACCGGATAATCAATTATTCCGTATCTGATTGATACACAAATAGCGAATGCTATGATAGAAAGTTGTTGGTAACGATTTGGCGACTTTGAGATTGCACCAATCTTCTGCATTCTGCTTTGTCAAACAACTCAGATACAAAAGTAGCCAAATTCCTTGATTGCACAAAGAGTTTGGCTACTTTTATATGTTTCTCCTCATAATATGGATTGGATGCCTATTAAATATCTCAAGCACATACTAATGCGTTGATATGGTGTTAAAATAGGGTTTGAAGCACTTAAGATAACTTGCATA
>CAJGDJ010000064.1 GCA_904502025.1 uncultured Muribaculaceae bacterium | reverse complement strand
AGTCTCCTTTTTTTGTATTGCTTGTTTCTCTACAAATTCACTCTTTGGGGCTACGCGCCCCAGCCGTTTGGCAAACCTGCGGTGTTTTTCATATTATTATTTTTTTACCGCAAATTTTGCACTTCGATTTTGAATGTACATTATGAATTTATGCCTAACTTTGCAGAAATGTATTTTGGCTAAATTTTATGAAAGAGGTTGATTCTTCTCCGTTACATAAGCACGTGTCGCATGGGAAAGGGCTATTGGCAATTTCTCCCATATTGGTGTTTTTGTTTTTTTACCTTGTGGTGTCGATTGTGATGGGCGATTTTTATAAAATGCCTATCGCAGTAGCTCTTGTTATTGCATCTATGTGGGCTGTGATGATTTTTAGAGGAAAATCGTTGTCGCAACGGATTGAGATTTTTTCAAAAGAAGCCGGAGGCTCAAATGTGCTTTATATGGTGTGGATATTTGTTCTTGCCGGAGCATTTGCTATGCTTGCTCAGAAAATAGGTGCTGTTGATGCCACAGTTAATCTTACGTTGAAATATCTTCCTCCCGAATTTGTTGTGCCGGGAGTATTTTTAGCGGCATGTTTTATATCGGTGTCGATAGGTACGTCGGTGGGAACTGTAGTTGCTCTCACTCCGCTTGCAGTGGAACTAGCACAGACGAGTGGGGGAGATGTACCGTTTTTTGTGGCAGTGGTGCTTGGTGGTGCATTTTTTGGTGATAACCTTTCGTTTATTTCCGACACAACGATTGCTGCCACTCGCACACAAGGATGCCAGATGAACGAAAAATTTAAGGCAAATTTGTGGATTGCACTCCCTGCGGCGATTGCCACTCTTATAGTATATGTGATTATTGGCACTCGTGTGGAGAATGTCGCAGTGACGCAAGATATAAATCCGGTATTGATTTTGCCTTATCTAATTATTATCATTACGGCTGTAATAGGGATAAATGTAACGGTCGTGTTGGCTCTGGGTATCATGTCGGCATTGCTGATAGCCCTAATAAAAGGATATGCATTGTTTGATCTCTTTGGCTTTATGGGACAAGGCATTGACTCAATGGGAAATCTCATTATTATCACTTTGTTGGCTGCCGGAATGTTGGGGCTGATAAAGGCTTCCGGTGGGATAAATTATTTGTTGCAGTGCTTATCGGGAGGAATCAAGGGCACGCGAGGTGGACAGGCTTGTATTGCTCTACTCGTGTCGCTTGTGAATATGTGTACTGCCAATAACACTGTGGCAATTATAACAGTAGGTTCATTGTCAAAACAAATCGCCTCACAATTTGGAATCTCGCCACGCAAAACAGCAAGTTTGCTCGATACATGTTCTTGCATCACGCAATGTCTTATACCATACGGGGCACAAACATTGTTGGCGACTCAGCTTGCCGGAATTGCACCTGCCGAACCATTTCAATATCTCTATTATCCATGGGCATTGTGTGTGATGGTGGTGTTATCTATAGTTTTTACTCGGAAAAATGTAAAAAAGAGTGAAATTTAACGTTCGATATGTAACTTTTTGGTGCGAAAATCGTCTAATAGTGTGTGAAAGTTTGTAATATATGTGTTATTGTAACTTATTTTATGTAGATTTGCATTCTTAAATGTGAAAATTATACATTATTAATTATATCAAAAATGAAAAAATTAGCAAAATCATTGTTAATGCTATTGGCAGGAGTGCTTATGTTTCCTGCAATGGCTGTGGCACAACAAATGCCACCTATCCCTGTTGACACAACAGTGCGTATAGGTAAACTTCCTAATGGATTGACCTATTACATTCGTCACAACGAATATCCAAAGGGTCAAGCTGAGTTTTTTATTGCTCAAAAAGTGGGCTCTATCAATGAAGAAGATAACCAACGCGGTCTTGCTCACTTCCTTGAACACATGTGTTTCAACGGAACAAAAAATTTCCCCGGCAACCAAGTGGTAAGCTGGTTGGAAACTAAAGGCGTGAAATTTGGTCAAAACCTAAATGCTTATACTTCGGTTGATGAAACTGTTTACAACATTTCCAATGTTCCAACTGCAAATGAGGCTGTTCAAGACTCATGTCTTTTGATTCTTCACGACTGGGCTTGCGATCTTTCTCTTGAAGATGCAGAAATCGACAAAGAACGTGAAGTGATTCACCAAGAATGGCGTCGCTCAATGGTGGGACAAATGCGTATTCTTGAAAATCTTCTTCCTAAAATGTATCCAAATAACCGTTATGGCTATCGTCTTCCTATTGGAACAATGGAAGTTATCGACAATTTCCCATACAAGGCTCTTCGCGATTATTATCACACATGGTATCGTCCCGATCAACAAGGTATTATCGTTGTAGGTGATATTGATGTTGATCGCATTGAAGTAAAAATCAAAGAGATGTTCTCTCATATTGAAATGCCTGCCAATGCTAAAGAACGCATTTATTATCCCGTTGAAGATACAAAAGGCACAATCTATGCAATCGGTCAAGATAAAGAACAAAAAAATGCAATTGTTCAATTGATGTTCAAACGCGATGTAATGCCCGATGCAATGAAAGGCGATTTGAGTTATATGATGATGAATTATATAAACAACATGATTGTTTCTATGCTCGACACTCGTCTTAATGATATGTCAAGCAAACCCGATGCACCTTTTGCAGCTGCCGGTGCAAGCGATGGAGAGTTCTTCCTGGCTAAAACTAAAGATGCGTTTAGTGTGAGCGGTGTTGCAAAGACCAATGATATTAAGCCTGTTTTAGAAGCAATATATCGCGAAGTGCTTCGTGCACAACGTGGTGGTTTCACTGCTACCGAATATGCTCGTGCACGTAGCGAATATATTTCTCGTCTCGAAAAATCATACAAAAACCGTGCAAGTCGCGAATCAGGTTCATACGCTCGTGAATATGTGCGTCACTTTGCTGACAACGAGCCTATCCCGGGTATCGAATGGGAATATCAAATGATGAATATGCTCGTAAATCAAATTCCTGTTGAAGCTGTAAATCAAGTGTTCCCACAATATATTCAAGCCGATAACCGTGTGCTTCTTGCTCTTCTTCCCGAAAAAGACGGTTTTGTAATGCCTACTGAAGCCGAACTCGCTGAAATAGTTGCAAAAGTAGATGCTGAAACAATTGAAGCCTACGTTGACAATGTGAAGAGCGAACCTCTTATCGCAAATCTCCCTCAAGCAGGTAAGGTTGTTGCCGAATCACAAAATGCTACATGGGGAGCTACTGAATGGACACTCTCAAATGGTGCTAAAGTTATCATCAAACCCACTAAATTCAAAGAAGATGAAATTTTGATGACTGCTGTGGCTAAAGGTGGTACAAGTGTGATTGGCGATGATAAAGCTACCGATTTGATTTTCCTCCCTGTCGCTCTTTCTCAATATGGTCTTGGTGAATATACAAATGCCGACCTTCAAAAATATCTTGCCGGAAAGCAAGTTTCACTCAGTCCATCATTCAGTGATTTTACTCGTCAAATTTCGGGTAACACAACTCCAAAAGATTTGAGCAGTTTGATGGAACTCACATATATGATGTTTACCGGTATCAACTTGACCGAAGATGAATTTGCTGCAATGCAAAATATGTATGCAGGTTATCTTCAAAATCAAGAAGCCGATCCTCAATATCAATTCCAAAAGAACTTGATGACTGCATTGTATTCTAACCCACGTTATCGTTCTCTATCGGTTGATGTTGTTAAAGCTACAAATCGTCAACAAATCCTCGATATCGCAAAACAAATGACTGCAAATGCTGCCGATTACACTTTTGTATTCGTTGGTAATGTTGATAAGGATACATTGAAACCTCTTGTAGAGCAATATATTGCTTCACTCCCAGGCGATGCTACAACTGCTACTAAAGCAGTCAAAGTTGATATGGCTCTTGGTGTTGGTAAAGGCACTAAAACAGATGAGTTTACATATAAAATGCAAACTCCTCAAACCTACGCCGGCATCGTAGCTTTTGGCGATGCTCCTTATACCGATAAGAACCAAAAATTGGCTTCTATCGCAGGTCAAATCCTCAGTGCACGTCTCATTGAAACAATTCGTGAAAAAGAGGGTGCCGTATATTCAATCTGGGCACAAGGTAACATGAGCCGCGTCTCTACTGAGCCTATTACAATTCAATCGGTATTTCCAATGAAGCCCGAATTGAAAGAAAAAGTGCTTGGCATGATTAAGAACGAATTTGTTGATATGGAATCAAATATCAGCGAAGTTGAGTTTAACAAAGTGAAAGAATTTATGGTAAAAAGCCAAACTGAAGCTCTCGAAAAGAATGGTAGCTGGTTGAATGGCTTGGCTGGATTCCAATTCAATGGTGTTGACACATTCAATAACGCTATCGCCACCATTAACTCTATCACAGTTGCCGATGTTCAAAACTTCATGAAAGAATTAAACAAGCAAGGTAACTACCGAGTTGTTATCCTCGACCCCGCTGAATAATAATTTAGAAATACTAAAATAACTAAGGAAGTGCGTCAAACTTGTTTTGATGCACTTCGTTGTTTTAAGGACCTTAAAGACTTTAAGGATTCTAAAGTCAACTTAGCAGTAGGGCAAATGATTTATCTTCATTAAATTTTACTCGTTCCATTTTTGCACATCAGCCAAACTCTCCTTCTGCTATTGTTGCCTTTGATAGGCTAAGCTTCAGCAGTGCAAGAATTAAAAACTTCGTTTTTTCTTGCATTTGCACTCAGCTTGCACTATCTTTGCATCAATCTTATGGGTGGCAGAGCGTTGTTCTCTCCATAGGAGACATATTGTAGGAAGCGTTTCAGCTTTATCCTTATTCGAAAAATTCGCCAAAATTTGACACGAAGGATAAGCAGTGAAATTGCTCTCTCTTGTCGTATATCCACTCCCCGGCAAGGGGTTCGAGATATATCGATAAGGCGTGGGAGTGGACTGTTTATTTCGTGTCGGGCGTTTGGCGATGCCTTCGAATAAATAAACTGACAAAGTCTCACGTCTTCCTTTTACGCTAACATTAAAATGCCAAATTCGGGGACACAGGAGGCACACATATTTATAATTATGAAAAAGTTTAAGTTTTTTGGATTTTTGCTATTAACCTTAATGCTTTGTGTAAATTTTACATCTTGTAAAGATGATGAGGATGAACCTTCTTCAGGGAAAGAAAATTCTATAAACGAAAGTCTTATAAAAGATGGAATTTTTAAGGCTTTGGAAAAAGACGAGATGGTTTATGTTGAGGGAGGCACCTTCACCATGGGAGCACAATCAAGTAGTAGCTCTTCTTCAAATTATGATTCCGACGCATACTCTAGAGAATCTCCGGTTCACCAAGTAACCTTGAGCGACTTTTATATCGGCAAATATGAGGTAACCCAACAATTGTGGGAATATGTGATGAAATACAGTGGCACTGCAGCCGATGGTTCTTCGATGAGTGCGTATGCCTCAGATGTGTGGTTAGGCACAAATCCCTCATCAGGCTATGGAGTGGGGGATTATTATCCTGCATATTCTGTAAGTTGGGAGGATATTGTTAATATCTTTATCCCCCGCTTGAACAAAATTACCGGCAAGACCTTCCGTTTGCCCACCGAAGCCGAATGGGAATATGCCGCTCGCGGAGGAAATAAAAGCAAAGGATATAAATATTCGGGAAGCAACACTATAGACGATGTGGCATGGTATTTTTATAATACATCAAATAATTATGGCCAAGTAGGGACAAAATCACCCAATGAATTAGGAATATATGATATGAGTGGCAACGTATATGAATGGTGTAGCGATTGGTATAGCAGTTATTCATCGTCATCACAGACTAATCCTACCGGACCAACTTCAGGCTCTCACCGCGTGCTCCGCGGGGGTGGTTGCTACGAGTTTGCGCATGACTGCCGAGTGTCGTATCGCAGATACATCTACCCCGACATCCGCTACTCCTACGGCGGCTTCCGCCTCGCCCTTTGTCCTTAGTTTAATTAAGAAACCAAACTCACTTAAGCTAAAAATCAGAGCAAAAACGCAATTCCCCCATAGGGCAAGTGGAACAGCCCGAAAAGGGGAATTGCTGTTTTTAGCGATGCAAAAATAGTATCTATCCCCCTCCGGTGCAAGCACCTCGTCCCCCTTTTGCAAAAGAGGGACAGCTATATTGTTAAATGCATAAAAGGCT
>CAJGDJ010000063.1 GCA_904502025.1 uncultured Muribaculaceae bacterium | reverse complement strand
TCTAGCATTGGTATATTGAGCTTTGTGCGAATCTCATCAACGAATATCTCGCATAGATCGGCTTCCGCTTTACGAGCAACAAAAAAGTATAGCATTGTCTTGTTCTCATAAAACTTCTTGACCATCTCAGTCTTACCAATACGACGTCTTCCCGTAATGATTGTAAATTGGGCTACCTCATGAGACACTTCCTCAATTTCTCTAAGCTTTTCAAACTCTTCTTCTCTATCAAAAAATCTCATACCTATAAGTTTTATCGTAATACACATTACCGTAACGATGGTTACGATAATGCAAAAATACAAATAAAATTATCATTCATGCAATAAATCCATAGTTTTTAAACAAATAAAGACCTGAATTTAAGAAAAACCACCTCACCAGAAAGACAACAAAAGACAATTTGATATGCAATTTAATGTCTTTAACTTTGCTCGCAGAATAAATAAACCAACAAAAGGAGAATGCCGAAAATCCATAAAAGAGTAGGCGTAAAATTTAATAATTCTAATTATGAAATTTAAACTTTTTGTTTTAGCTATTGCAACTCTTGCAATGACAAGTTGTGGAGGTGGAAATTCTACAACTGAAAACGAACCTGTGTTAATCAAACCTACTGACACGAAAATCAAAGGTGATTTAAGAAAGTGTTTCGAGGTTGTTGATAAATCGTATGAAGTGAAATGGGCTGGAAGTAAAAAGATTATAACAATCGAAGTGTTGCGTAGTGATGCCGAATTGCCTTATGACCGCGACGATTTTGATGTCTATGAAAATAAAGGGGAAAATCCAAAGGAAAAAGTAGCAGGCTTTGGCATTGAGCTTATTGACTCAATGGGTAATGTAGTTAAAACAATTACTCCAAACGAAACAAACTTATATAAAGAACAAATGATTGCTGCACTACGTCTTCTTCCTGGGGAAACTGGAACCGTTTCGTGGGGTACTTTTGATAATTGGGATTGGAGTATTACTAGTTTCCGTTTGATTTCTTCGGTAGAAAGAAACACAAAGGAAAAAGGTGACATTTTTGACCGTGCTTTTGAAAAATGGGAAAATGACAGCGATAACGAAAAAGAGGACATTGAAGAAGATATTGAAGACGACATTGAAGATGTAAAAAAAGCGACTAAAGCAGTAAAAGACATTCTTGAAGTTGAAAAAGAAATTCTTGATCTACTTTAATCGTTTACGATAGTTATACGCTTTCAACATTAATAATAAAACAAATCATTTAATAATAACTTATATAATTATGGCTAAATTAAGTATCTTTTTAGGAGCTCTTGCTCTCATTGTAAGTTTGCTTCCTCTTGCACATTGCTGGTTCTTTGCTATCAATTGGTTGTTCTGGGGATTAGGTTCTTTATCTATCATCTTAGGTATCATTGGCTTGATAAAAAAGAAAAAATCCGCATTACTTGGTATTATATTGTCAATATGTGCAGGTCTTGCTCCCATCGTTTTTGCCGAACAATATGCAATAAAAGCTGTTGAAGCTGCATCTGATGCTTTAGGTGGAGTTATGAAGCTCACAGAAGGCGTAATGGAAATGACGCAAGAAGAAGCCACTAATAATTAATTTCATTAAGAGTGACTTTAACAGATTATCATTATGGCAATGGTTTTTTGTAGAGAATGTGGCAATCAAATGTCCGACTCCGCTGTTGCATGCCCTAAATGTGGTGCAGTGTCAAATAACTTAAATTCAAACCCGAACAAAGATCAAGTAAGTCCTAAAAACAAAACGGTTGCTTTTTTGCTATGTTGGTTTGGTGGAATAATTGGTATTCATAATTTCTATTTGGGGAGAATAGGCAAAGGTGTATTCGAGCTTCTAACCGGAGGTGGTTTTATGATACTTTGGATTATTGATTTTTGGAAAATCTTATTGGGTAACTACGTAGATGGAGAAGGACGTAAATTAGTATAATGTGATTCGATTTTAAGATTAATAACATCATTAACCAAAAAACTCCGTTGCCACTGAGAATTGTGGTTTACGGAGTTTTTCTATAATATTACAAGGAATCTCTATCGATTCCACAAATTAGTCAAACATTAGTTGCTATGAAATCTATCTTTTTGGTTAAACAACATTCCTTCGCAATTCACTATATTTTATGGTTACGACGCAAGGTTTATTTGTTATTATTTCACTTTATTCCCATCTCCGAAGGCTTTGCCTACTTTTGTGCTGATTGTGAGGTAGTCTTTATTGGCTGGGTCGTAGATGATTGGATTAAGTAGCGACACATCGATTTTGCCGTCGGGCGTGAGAATGCGTTCATCGACCGACACGTTGACAATCTTGCCTACCATGTAACATGTTTCTGTGTCGTATGACACGAGTTCACATTCCACAGCCATAGGCAATTCGGCAATAAGTGGTGCATTTACATGTTCCGACTTTATGGCTGTAAAACCTGCCCGAGTAAATTTATCGGGCACTTTATTCCCCGATACAATCCCCACATAGTCACACTCGGCAACTTTATCGGCAGTTGCCATACTCACAGTGAATGCTCGTGTAGCAAGAATATTTTTTGTTGTTTTGTGGTCTTCTGACAGGCACACACCCACCATGTTGTCGGTGTGCATACCTCCCCACGCTGCATTCATTGCATTGGGCACTCCGTTTTCATCATACGCAGCTACAATAAACACCGGCATGGGATAAAGCCACGATTTTACTCCAAAATTCTTACGCATAATCTATCCTGTTTTAGTTGGTTTTATCTTCTTTTTCAAACTCTATTCTCGATGCTATTTCATACCCCTCGTTATATAGGTCGAGAAGTTTATGTATATCCTTTTCCATACGATCGACCACAATGAGGCGTTCGGGGCGAATTACTATTAATTTCCCCTCATCTTCAAGACGTTCCACTAAGTCGAGTTGCTCGTTATACACTCTATTGCGATTGTGTATCGCCTCACGCAAGCGTGGATATTTGCGATAGATAAACGGAGGGACAAATGCCTGTTTGTCGGACTTTCGGTAGCCTCGATTGCGAGTAACTACAACTACATTATTATCAAACCCCAACTCTCTTGCACGCATCAACGGAATAGAATCGGCAATGCCACCATCAAGCATCGGACGCCCATCAACATATGCAATCGGACATACAAAGGGCAAACTGCTCGAAGCTCTTACTATATCTATTATACGCGAGGGCGATTGTTTTTCTTCAAAACAGCACGCCTCACCCGTTTCGCAACTCGTCGTCACCATCTCATAACGTTCCTGACAACGTGCATAAGCCTCATAGTCGTATGGAATAATTTCGGTGGGAAACTTCTCAAAGAGCAATTCAAAATCCATGATATTCCTCTTTGTCAACAAATACTTAAACCCAATGTAACGATACTTTTCGAGCAAATCAATGTTGCTATATTTTGCACGACCACGCTGACGTGACATATATGAAAGTCCATTGCAAGCCCCGGCACTCACTCCGATAGTGTAAGGAAACCTGATGCCTCGATCCATAAAATTATCAAGCACACCACACGTAAACACACCTCGCATGCCTCCTCCCTCAAGCACTAATCCCGACCGCTTGGTCAATTTCACTCGCTTTTCTTTCATAATTGCAAAGGTACAACAATCATACAAAAAAACACTACCTAAAGAAAAAGTGTAACCATAATAACTATTATTACCACAAAAAGCACTAATTTTGCAGAATAATTTACCAATCTATGGCAATCAAGAATAATGTAATGATTGTGCGTCAACGATTGTTGACCCGTCTCATCAGTCTTTGGAATAAAAACGAGTTGGTCGAGAAGATCGACCGCTTACCCATCGAATTAAGTCCTCGTAAATCTCACATACTCGGTCGTTGTTGTGTTCACAAAGAGCGTGCTGTGTGGAAATATAAATCACTTCCATTGATGGGATTCGACATGAGCGATGAAGATGATGAGCTAACCCCACTCTCAGTATATGCACATCGTGCGTTGACTCGTGAAAAGACTCGCGACAATATTATGTGCGTTGTAGATGAAGCTTGCTCATCGTGTGTGCGTACCAACTATCAAATCACTAACCTCTGCCGTGGCTGTGTGGCACGTGCTTGTTCGCTCAACTGTCCGAAAGATGCCATTGAATTTGATTCAGAAACAAGCCAAGGTCGCATCAATCAAAAGCTATGTATCAGCTGTGGCAAATGTTTCAATAGCTGCCCCTACCACGCAATCGTCCACATTCCCATTCCTTGCGAAGAAGCATGCCCGGTAGGTGCCATCAGCAAAGATGAGTTTGGAGTGGAACATATCGACGAATCAAAATGTATCTATTGTGGTAAATGTATCAATAGTTGCCCATTTGGTGCAATCTTTGAAATTTCTCAGGTATTTGACATTCTTCAAAGCATCAAACGTGGCGAAAAAGTAGTTGCCATGGTAGCACCTGCAATACTTTCGCAATATAAAGCTCCTTCCGAATTCATCTATAATTCAATTAAAGAGATTGGATTTGCCGATGTTGTAGAAGTGGCTCGTGGTGCAATTGTTACAACCGAAAAAGAGAGCGAAGAACTCAAAGAAAAGCTCGACGAAGGTCAACCATTTATGACCACATCTTGCTGTCCTTCGTATATCGAAATGGCAGAGAAGCATGCTCCCGAATTGAAACAATACATTTCAAGCACTCGTTCGCCAATGTATTACACTGCACAAATCGTGCGTGAGCAACACCCCGATGCCAAAGTCGTGTTCATTGGTCCATGTATTGCCAAACGCAAAGAGGCTCGCAAGGACGATATGGTTGACTATGTGATGACATTCGAAGAATTGCAATCGGTATTTGAAGGTATGGATATTTTGTTAGACGAGGATAAGGTGTTCAAACTCCCAATCAAAATCGCTCGTGAAGCTCACGGATTTGCTCAAAATGGAGGTGTAACAGCTGCCGTTGCCGCTCATGTTAATGGTGCATTCTCGTTCACACACCAACAAATATCAAACCTTGACAAAAAGACCGTTGCTCTCTTGAAAGCCTACGGAAAATCGGGCAAATCGCCTGCACAATTCCTCGAAGTGATGGCTTGTGAAGGTGGTTGTATCTCAGGTCCAAGCCTACACACTGCCTACGACTCAGGTCGCAAGCTGTTCAACGACGCACTTAAGAGTCGCGAACCAATGCACAAACCCGAAGAATAATATAACTTTCCCTCTGTTACAAGGCAATTAGACAGAAGTTTTCATAATGACAAAAAGATTATAATTTTTAATCATAAATTATAGATTGCCTTGCGTCATTTTGTCTAAAAAATGACGGTTCTCGGAGCAAAAAAGGTGAATTTATGCGTTTTGAACAGAGCCATAACGCATTAAACAGAAAACCTCGGAAATAGTAACAATAGCAATTTAGCAAAGAAACGCAAGGTAATGAAATAGAACGGTTGCCTAATCATTACCCAATAATGCGGTAAAGATTTTCTTTGTGTCGTCACGTTTCATCGTTCTGCGTTAGTTTGCATATTCAATGTATAACAGGTATCAAACGGAAAATCACAAACGACCAAGTTAGGGTTGTCCGTATCGTAATGTCGGGAACGCACGAGGATATGATGGCGATTTATAAAAATGGCAAACTCGGAGAATGGTGCCAAGACAGCATTAAATACCTGTACGATACATTCGGTCGGGAGAATGTCGTTTCGGCTCATCTGCATATGGACGAGAAAACGCCACATATCCACGCATCGGTTGTACCCATTGTAACGGGTGAACGCCGTAAAGCCAAGAAAGAGCAAGCCAATGGTAAACGCAAATACCGCAAGAAAGCAAATGCAGTCCGTTTGTGTGCCGATGATTTGTTCAACCGCCAAACGCTGATTTCATATCACGATGGCTATGCCGAGGTGATGGCGAAGTATGGATTGTAGCGTGGTGTTCGTGGATCCGAAGCACGGCTCACTACCACCACGCAATATTATCGGGAATTGAAGAAGATGAACAATGCTCTTGAAATAGAAGCCAAGCTACTGCAAGAACAGAAAGCCGAAGCCGAGCAAGAACTAAAACAGGTAAAATCGGAGATACGCACCGACAAACTCAAAAGCGTAGCCACCGATGCAGCCACAGCACTTGCAAGTGGAGTGAGTTCTCTTTTCGGCAGCGGTAAGATGAAGTCGTTGGAACGTAAGAACGAGGATTTGCGTGATGAGATAGCAATCCGAGACGAGACCATCGAGCAACTGCAATCCAACATCAAGCAAATGGAGGTGGAACACAAAAAGCAGATGCAGGA
>CAJGDJ010000062.1 GCA_904502025.1 uncultured Muribaculaceae bacterium | reverse complement strand
CCAAAAAGAATATACAAGTGGCAATTCGTAAGAATTGATTAGTATATAGCCGGGTATAGCCACGTAGTGGTTATGCCCGGATTGTTATTGAGGCAGGTTAGAATCTGGAAGATTCATTATTTGATGGAATTAATGATTCTTACAGAATCACAATCATTCTTATCCTTTACCGGGCATAGCCTCTTCGAGCCAATATCCGGCTATGCAAAAAGCATTACCTTCGGCAATGCCAACTCTCAATGCGTCAGCTCAGCTCTCCCTCTGCGTTTTATGCAGGGGGAGTACGGCGAAGCCGGGAGGGGGATAAATACTAAAAAAAGAATCTTTGTTGGTACAATTTTTTGTGTAACTATCGGACAAGTATTGAATAACCCATCCGAATTGCATAAGGAGCTCTCCCCTTGCACTTGTGCAGGGGGAGTACGGCAAAGCCGGGAGGGGGTTAACCACCTAATTAGGTTTTACTCCGATTTTTGACACAGTCCCACGAGGAGCTTGCACCTAAGGGGGGATAGATACTTAGGAACTACAACTAAAATTATAAGATATAATATCACAATATATCAATTGCTCTTAACGTAATATTAATATGAATTATAAACCCGAATTGAAAGCCATACGACAACATCTGCGGACTCATGGAACTCCTGCAGAAGCAACCTTGTGGAAAATTCTCAAAAACAAGCAGTTCGATGGGTGGAGATGGAGAAGACAATATTCCATTGATAATATCATCATAGACTTTTATTGCCCTAAAGCGAAATTAGGTATTGAATTAGATGGAAACCATCATTTTGAAGCAGGTGGGCTAATTGCAGACGAAATAAAAACTGAAATTTTGCATAAATTGGGGATAAGAATAATTCATATAGAAAATAAGACTCTTTGGAATACTCCCGATTTTGTTTTGGAGGTGATTAGACAAGAACTAAATTCAACAAAAGCAGATTAATCTATTCCCTATCCCCCTCCGGTGCAAGCACCTCGTCCCCCTTTTGCAAAAGAGGGACAGCTCGCATTTGTTGACCTTTACCGGGTATAGCCACGTAGTGGTTATGCCCGGATTGTTATTGAGGCAGTTTAGAATCTGTAAGATTCATTATTTGATGGAATTAATGATTCTTTCAGAATCAGAATCATTCTTATCCTTTACCGGGCATTGCCTCTTCGAGCCAATACCCGGCTATGCAAAAAGCATTACCTTCGGCAATGCCACATGTGGCAATTAAAGACTTAATGACCCTAAGGACTTTAAGGCCTCTAAAGTCAGTTTTGCAGTATGGCAAACCAACACACAACGCGTCAATCCATTCTGTCAAATAAGCTAAGACCCAAGGTGTTTTATGAATCACGCCAAATTGCTATGTTTGACATGGTAATGTTAACAAAAATCTTAATAAAGAGATAAAAAATAGAAAAAGTTTACGTTTTGTGAGAAAAAAATTACAAAATGTTAGGATAAGTGCAAAGAATGTTATATCTTTGTCGTCATAAATGATGCTTTGATGTGTCATTGATTGTTTTAGAAAATAAAATATACACATATATACTTCATTAAAGAAAGAAATTTATGAAAGCAGTTGAAGTAATCGACAAATTGAAATGTCGTTTCCCAAATGAACCTGAATATATTCAGGCAGTAGAAGAAGTTTTATCTACAATCGAAGATGTTTACAATGAACACCCCGAATTTGAACGCTACAACTTGATTGAGCGTCTTTGTATTCCCGATCGTGTGTTTACTTTCCGTGTATCGTGGGTTGATGATAAAGGTAATGTGCAAAACAACATGGGTTACCGTGTGCAACATAACAATGCGATTGGTCCATACAAAGGTGGTATCCGTTTCCACTCATCGGTTAACCTTTCAATCTTGAAGTTCCTCGCATTTGAGCAAACATTCAAAAACTCACTCACTACACTCGCTATGGGTGGTGGTAAAGGTGGTTCTGACTTCTCTCCACGTGGCAAGAGCGACATGGAAGTGATGCGTTTCTGCCAAGCATTCATCACTGAATTGTGGCGTCATATCGGTCCTGATACCGATGTTCCTGCAGGCGATATAGGTGTAGGTGGTCGCGAAGTGGGTTACATGTATGGTATGTATAAGAAGATGGCTCGCGAATTTACTGGTACATTCACCGGTAAAGGTCTCGACTTTGGTGGTTCACTCGTGCGTCCCGAAGCAACCGGTTATGGTAATGTTTACTTCTTGTTGAACATGCTCGCAACAAAAGGTATCGATATTAAAGATAAGAAAGTTGCTATTTCAGGTTCAGGTAACGTGGCTACTTATACAGCAAAGAAACTCCTTTCTCTTGGTGCTAAAGTTGTGTCAATGAGCGATTCTAACGGTTCAATTTATGTTCCCGATGGTATCACTCAAGAGCAACTCGACTATATCTTCAAACTCAAAAACATCTATCGTGGTCGCATCAAAGAGTTTGCCGAAGAATATGATTGTCAATACTTTGAAGGCGAACGTCCATGGCAACATGCTGTATGCGATATCGCTATGCCATCGGCTACTCAAAACGAACTTGACGGCGATGATGCTCGTGCACTTTTGGCAAACGGCTGTTTCGCAGTGTCAGAAGGAGCTAACATGCCTTCAACACCTGAAGCTATCAAAGAATTCCTCACAGCGAAGATTCTTTATGCTCCCGGCAAGGCTGCTAACGCAGGTGGTGTATCAGTATCAGGTCTTGAAATGGCTCAAAACTCTCAAAAGCTTAATTGGAGTGCTGAAGAAGTTGATGCTAAGCTCAAAGGTATCATGGCTGAAATCCACAAACAATGTACCATCTACGGTAAAGAAGAAGATGGATATATCAACTATGTTAAGGGTGCAAACGTTGCCGGCTTCATGAAAGTGGCTCGTGCAATGATGGCTCAAGGTATTATCTAATAGCTAACCATTTTTATCCAATTATAGGTGGGAATTGGCAATTTGTCGGTTCCCACTATTTTTTTTGTGCTTCAAATTGGGTATATTTGCATTATGAATGCTCAAAACATATATAATATTATAGTTGCTGCCGGTAGTGGTAGCCGTTTTGGTGCCGAGTTGCCAAAGCAATATTGTTTGCTTGATAATCGACCGGTGTTGATGCACACAATCGACAATATGCGAGAGGCATTGCCCAATTCTCAAATCATCGTGGTGCTTAATAAAGATTTTATTGATTATTGGATTGAATTGTGTGATAAGTATTCATTCAAATCGCCCAAAGTGGTGGAAGGTGGCAACACTCGTTGGCAGTCGGTAAAAAATGCGATTGACATTATACCTACTGGTGCGGAGGTTATCACAGTGCATGATGGTGCTCGACCTATTATAGATAAAAACATGGTGGAACGACTTATAAATGCTCTTGATAATGCACAAGGTGCAATTCCCGTAGTTGCTGTTACCGATTCATTGCGACAATTGAATGGCGATAGTTCAAAACCGGTGGATAGAGAGTTATATCGTGCAGTGCAAACACCCCAAGCATTTCATGCTCAAAGACTCATAGAGGCGTATTCGTTGCCTTTTGATGCTACATTTACCGATGATGCTTCCGTAATGGCTGCGTTGGGCTATGATGTAGTTCTTGTTGATGGGGACACGTATAATATAAAGATAACTCACCCTCTTGATATTGAGATTGCTCAACTCTATATGCGTCAACGATGAATAGATTGCGAAGTCTCGACATAAAATATCTCAAAGGGGTAGGTCCAAAACGTGCCGAATTGTTGGAGAAACAGCTTGGAATAAAGTCGTATTATGACTTGTTATATCATTTCCCGAATCATTATCTCGATCGCTCGTCGATATACACAATTAGGGAGTTGAATGGCGATATGCCGTCGATACAGCTCAAAGGGAGATTTATTAACTTTTCGATACAAGGTGTTGGTGCAAAAAGCCGATTGGTTGGGCTGTTTACTGATGGAACGGGAACTATCGAGGTAGTGTGGTTTCAACGCATAAAATCAATTAAAGGGGCATATATTCCCGGGAACGAATATGTGCTGTTTGGTAAACCGACGGAATTTAACGGGCATTGGAGCATGGTTCACCCCGAAGTCGATCCTATTGCAGCTGCCGGAGCAATGCAAGGTTTGCGAGGTGTATATCCATTGACCGAAACGTTGCGAAATCGTGGAGTGTCATCGCGAACGTTGTTTAATTATATACAAACTGCTTTTGCGACTATAAACAATATCTCAGAAACATTGCCTTCATATATAATATCTCGATTAAATCTGATGCCGATAAAAGAGGCGATGGTTGCAATTCATAATCCTCAAAGTAATGAGCAATTGCAAAAAGCTCGTTTCAGATTGAAGTTTGAGGAGTTGTTTTACATGCAACTCAATATATTGAAATACACGCGTAAACGCTCGGCAGTAATTCGTGGCTTTCATTTTCCTCGTATAGGGCATTTTTTCAATACGTTTTATTCTCAACAATTACCATTTGAATTGACCGGTGCTCAAAAGCGTGTGATAAAAGAGATTCGAGCCGATATGGGTAGTGGCAAGCAGATGAATCGTTTGTTGCAAGGCGATGTTGGCAGCGGTAAAACGCTTGTTGCGTTGTTGTGTATGCTTATTGCTGTTGATAATAATACGCAGGCATGTTTAATGGCTCCAACCGAAATATTGGCGAGCCAACATTTTGAGACAATATCGCAGCTGGTTGCTCCGATTGGCATAAATGTGAAATTGCTCACCGGGTCAACTCGTAAAAAACAACGTGATGTTATTCATGAACAGTTGCAAGATGGTTCGTTACATATATTAATTGGTACGCATGCTGTAATTGAGGATAATGTGCAATTCAAAAATCTTGGTTTTGTTGTTATTGATGAGCAACATCGATTTGGAGTGGCACAACGTGCTCGTTTGTGGAAGAAAAACACTACGCCACCCCATGTGCTTGTGATGACTGCAACGCCCATTCCTCGCACATTGGCAATGACGGTTTATGGTGACCTTGATGTGTCGGTAATCGATGAATTGCCCCCCGGGCGAAAGCCGGTGCAGACACTTTTACGTTATGGCGATAACCAAGATCAACGAATGCAAGTATATCAAGCTGTAGGACGTCAACTAAAACAAGGGCGTCAGGTGTATATTGTATATCCTCTTATTCAAGAAAATGAAAAACTTGATTTGCAAAGTCTTGAAGAAGGGTATGACTTGATATGTGAAACGTTTCCATCTTATCGAGTGGCATTTGTGCATGGCAAAATGAAGCCCACTGAGAAAGATTATCAAATGTCACTGTTTGCGTCAAATCAAGCTCAAATTTTAGTGGCAACTACTGTAATTGAGGTGGGTGTAAATGTACCTAATGCAACAACGATGATTATAGAGAATGCTGAGCGTTTTGGATTGTCGCAACTTCATCAGCTGCGTGGCAGGGTGGGGCGTGGTGCAGACCAAAGCTATTGTATATTGATGACAAAATTGAAAATTGCAAAAGAAACTCGTCAACGATTAGAGATTATGACTTCAACAACTGATGGTTTTGTTGTGGCAGAAGCCGATTTGAAAATGCGAGGACCGGGCGACCTTGAAGGGACGATGCAAAGTGGTGTAGCATTTGATTTGCATATCGCAAATTTGGCTACCGATGGGCAGATAATTCAATTGGCACGAAATTCGGCTTCAGATGTGCTTGATGACGACCCAGAATTAGCTTTGCAAGAGAATGTTATCCTGCGTAATCAACTTAATGTATTATTTGCCAAAAATATCAATTGGGGATTGATAAGTTAAAATTTGGGCTATTTTGAATACAAATTTTAACCACAAATTAACAATTGGTGAGCAATCGTTTATTGCACACTAAAAATAAATAAAGAAAGCATTGTGGGCTTTAATGCGTTGAGTAATAGTGTATTAGGGGTAGGATTTAAGATTTTTGCCATAACATTTACATTTTTTATTTGTGCAATATTTTGCTAACTAAATGAATCATAGTAATTTTGCAACTGTTGAAAAAAATGAAGTAAAACCAATTAATTCGCACCTCTCTCTATTTGGTTGCAAAAATATAAAAATGAATTTGAATAAGATAATTAAATCTACTGCTTTATTTGCAATTGTCGTTTGCACTACAATTTCAATGCAAGCACAAAATAATCGCCATGCGTCAATGCATGAAGATTATATTGCAGGAATCGGTAATAACGCAAATAAAATAAAGAACGAAGAAACAAATAAATTTGTAAATGGTGTTCTCGGAAATGAAACTGAAGAAGTTTCTATCAGTGAAATTGATGAGCAATATGGTTGGGATAGTCCTCGCGTGAATTGTTATGACGGAGTTGAAATTCCTGCAATAGCAAAAATCGACGTGAGAGGTTTTTATATGCCTGTGTCGGGAGAAGTTACATCGGGCTATGGCTATCGTCCTCGTTTTCGTCGCATGCATCGTGGTATTGACCTAAACCTCAATACCGGCGACACTGTAAGGGCTGCATTTAATGGTCGAGTTCGTATTGTTAATTATGAGGCTCGTGGTTATGGAAAATATGTTGTGATTCGTCATGATAATGGTCTTGAAACCGTATATGGACACTTCTCAAAGCACCTTGTTGAGCGTAATCAATTTGTAAAAGCAGGCGAACCTATTGGTCTCGGTGGTAACACTGGTCGTAGTTTTGGTGCACACCTTCACTTTGAAACTCGTTATCTCGGTGTAGCAATCAATCCTGCAGCGATTATCGACTTTGAAAATGCTACAGTGCATAGCGATGTGTTTACT
>CAJGDJ010000061.1 GCA_904502025.1 uncultured Muribaculaceae bacterium | reverse complement strand
CGAGTACCACCGTCAGATGTTTCACCAAGACCTGTTTCAGGAACGCTCCAAAGTTTGCGCATGCCTTCGAATGTCATACCTTCGCCAAGTTGGCAAATGTTGATACGACAACCTGGAGATACGTTATATTGAGCTTCTGCATAAACGAGGAATGGAATTTGAGCGTCTTTACCAAGAACGAATTCATTAACACCGTTACAACCTACTGCTGGAGCCAAGTCGGGAGCTGATGCAAAGCTTTCAGCTAATGAAAGAGATGCGAGGTAAAGAGAAGGACAAGTTGTGAAACCGTCAACATAGAACATAGAACCTACGTGACCTTCTTCAGCAACGATTCTTACAGTAGCAGAAGAAGAACCCCAAGTTGCTTGATCAGCAGGATAAGTATCAAGACCATCATAGTAAGAAACATAACCGGCAAAGTCATCTTGGTTCGCTACCCATTCAGTTTCACCTTGAGCAAGTTCCCAACGATAGATACAAAGTTTTTCACCTGCAACAGTTGAACCAACAGCAGCCATACATACGGCGTTAGAAGTTTCTCCTGTGATGTCACCAACAACGTCCCAATAGTCGCAACGACCACCTGCGTCAGATTCTTCTGCAGGAAGAGCCCATTGACCAACGTTTCTACATTCACCTGTTTCAAAGTTATCAACAACATAAATTTGAGCAGGTTTAGAACAAACGTCGCTATACATACCACAAATCCATACATTGCCGGCATCGTCGATGCCTACTTGGTTAGCACAAAGAAGACCTGAGATAGGCTCATTATTGCAAATCAAAGGAAGTAACCCTTCGTATTCACCTGTTTCGAGGTCGAAGATTGCAAGGTGAGCGTAGTCATTTGAAGTTGCAGCATCACCTTCGCCGGTTGTGATAGTTCTTGAGAAACCAACGTAAATTTTACCACGATTAGTGTCAATAGCGGCAGAACGAGCGTTTGTACCTTTTTCTTTAACGAAATCAAGATTTAGGAAAGTTTCAGGAGTGTGGATGCGGTCCATAATCCATTTACTTTTACAAGTGATACCTGTTTCTGCATCAGCTTCATAAGTGTGGCCGTCAACTACGTTTTTTGCAGTAGCCATTGAAGAAAGACCTAAAACGGCAGCACCGAGGAGTAAAAAATTCTTCATAAATTGAAAATTTAAAGTTAATAAATAAAATATTTGATTTAGATAATATAATTCATGGTGCTAATTTACGGAGTTTTTTTTACTCTGCAAACTTTTTTTGCTAAAAATCGCATTTTTAACATTAAAACGTAGAAAAAAGTGCATAGTGAAAAATGTGCTTAGCGGTATTTTTTATAGATAAACGATGAAGTTACTACCATCTGTTTGTTGAAAACAATCCTGAAAAGTCTTGAGGAGGAGTTGTTTTAGTGGTTGAAGCTACATAAAGGGCAATGGCACGAGTCATTAAAATGTCGTCGTGATGCCCCGGTTTGGCTGCAAAAGAGCCGTTTGGAAGTTGCTCGTATGTGGCAAATTCGTTGCAAGCGTTATTGCATCGCTCCACATAACCTCTGTCACGCACCATGGCAATGAGATTGGTAATAATTAGTGATTTAGTGGCTCGATTAGTGTGAAATCCTATGCGAGGTTCAAGTGATTCATTGGCTTGCCCCAATCGAGGACGTCGATAAAGGTTGTGATACACTCCATTGAGTTGCGATAGTGTGTAGAGCGAATTGTCTCTGTCGCAGGCAGTTTCGAGTGTGTTGCTTTCTATGACTAATAAGGCGTTGGCATACCATCGGGCTATTTGAGCACATTTCCATGTGAGAATGTCGTGGTCGATATGACCTCGCCATTGTGCCACCACTTCGGGAAGTTCTTTTCCTCTATCAATAACTGTAATAACCGAATAATCACTCGAATGTGAACGCCCGCCAATATCGACAGCCACGATATATCGCGACGATGGGGCTTCAGCAATGGGCTTTTCCCATATTTGGAGTTTCCCTTTGGGATCGGATAGAAAACGAATATTGTATAACGAGTTTTCTCCCACAATGCTATCTCCTGCAAGCTCGCCAATAAATTCAGGGTCTTTGCAATTGAGCCGTAATTGCTCGATAGAGTCGGCAGAAAATAGGTTGCGACCGGTGCAGGTAAATGCTTCAACGTCGTTAGATGGGTACTCGGCTTTCATCATGGCGTGTGAGGGATATTCAGTTCGCTTGTGATGATACCAATTAATCATTTCGAGAGTAAGTCCATTATTCCACAGGTTGTGTTCGTATTCGTCCATCGATACCCATAGTTGTTTTGGGTTGTCAACCGGCATTCGGTAGATTTCGATTTCGTTCCAAGGAACAAAGATTGGAGTTTTGTCGCTTTTTCCATCTTTTGCCCGTAGCCATTCGTTATGAAAATAGTTGCCTACGCCATTTGCTGTGCTTTCCATCACAATTAGCGAGTAGGGAACAAGGGCGATAGAGCCACACACAGCACGAATGAATCGCTCGGGCGACCGGGTTGTGCTGTCGCTCCAAAAGGCAGTTTCCGACAAATGAGCCATAGCAAAGTCGCTACCACGCACTGCTTCTTGGTTTTCGGCTGAGCCTACGGTTACGCGACAGCCTCGTCCGGCAATCTCTCTAATATTAGTTGAGCGTTCAAAAGGGGCGAATTTGGGTGCAGTGTCTCCCTCCCAATATTGCTCAGGATAGGAGGATAACATTTTGGAATACATACCACGAATCGATGCTGCCGTATCTTTTACGTGGGCGCAAATCAATGAGTGCCAATTGTGGCAATGAACCGATTGAATCCATGCCATATACATTTGAGTCAGTGTAGAACCGCCCCATTGGCGAGCTTTAAGCATAATTGCTCGAATGGGTTGTGAGGCTGTGCGTTGTTGCTCGAAAAGTGTTGCCACGCGACGTTGGGGTGCATTGAGTCGAAAGGGTATGTCTTGCCCTGACAATTTGTCTTTGATTTTTACGCATGTGGCACACCAAAATTCAAAATCATGGTGGCAACGCAGTTTTACCCAACTATCGGCATGTGTTGAGGCTATGGGATATTTTTCGTCGGCGAGCATGGCTTCGGGCAGCCACACTTCTGAGCCGAACCCCAAATGTGAAACATCGACACGAGTGCGACTTCCAATGCAACCAATACCTTTTATTGGGTCGTATGGAATGTTAAGAGCGTCATTGCGACGGCGGTTTTCAGCAATAATAGAGTTCATGATTGAATATGGATAGTTTGTAGATATTAGTGTGTGATTATATGTTGAACAATAATTGAATTGAACGCAGCTCAAAGTCGCTCGATGTGTTGCCTGCAATCTCGATTGTGATATATGGGCGAGGGGGAGCAATTATACGCATAGGGATTGGGGCATTGATAGCTCCGTTTATATTTAATGTGGTTATGGGATAGGAATTTTTATCGCCTGCACCTCCATGACATCTTAGTGAGATTGTTCCGTTAAATTGCGAAGCCGAAATCATAAACGATGCGAGCGAAATGCGTTGGTGCGGATTCAAAATTGTTATTGTATGGCTCCATTTGATATTAGTTATTGACGAGGGATTTTTTATAACGTATAACGACACATTATTATATAATAAGGGAGACTCAGGGTAATTGTATAAGCATGAGTTGGAGGGAGAGAAGCATGTTGATATGAGTTTGTGAGCAGGGTCGAAAAGAAACATATAATCATGGTTGGTGGCACATAGAAGCAGGTGTGATGCGTTGTGCCAAGCCAGTGATGTAATAGGGGTGTTGTGTCTCAATGTTGATGCTTTAGCTCCCGAAACACTAATAAGGTTGCCCGATGCGATAGCATAAACAGCATCATTGGCGAATGCTACTGATTGAGAGCTTGACACTTTTCGATTGTCGATAATGTGAGTCGAAATCTTTGAACGGTTTGCATTGACCGAGGTGGCAAAGATGCCGGCTGTGGTAAAAGTGTAGGCATGAGTGCGGGCAAAGTCCCATGATGAAGATGATCTCACTGCCGGAGTGATAGCTTTGATTTCTCCCTCTCCAATTTGTTGCGACGCAGTGAGTAATAATGGTTGCGAAGTATGAGCAATGGCAATTTTACCCCATTTTGTTATGAGAGATGAGTGCTGAGTGGGGATAATAAAAGCTTGAGCTTCGTCGGTAATGGTAAATGGACTAAGCGATGAATGTAAATAATAGGAGTAGTTGGAACCGGCAAGTGGTATGAGAGGAAATGTGTTTCGCACAATCTTGTTGCCATACGAGATGCCGATTGTGATTTCACTGGCATCGCTTTGGGGATAAACAATAAGAGGACTAAGTGTTGACGGGCACCCATTTTCACCTTCTCCATGCCACACTATAATATCGTCGCTGTTGTGGAATTTGACACTCACAAAAGCTCGCCAAAATCCACTGCTATTGTTGACAGTGGTAGCAATGTTGCCTATCGACGGAGCATGTGGTCGCAAATAGGCGATATTGCCCCATAGCACTACGTCGCCACTTTGTGCCGATGTGTGGGCGGTAAATTGAACTGGCGAGTTTGTGATAGCTTTGCCTAAGTTGGGTTGAGGTGTGATGCCTGTTTTTGTTATTCCGTTTAGGAAAGGTTGTGGTATTCGTATTAAAGGTGTAGCAATAGAAGAAAAGGAGTTAATGGCATTTGTGATCAATTGCTCTTGAGGAACTGTTGTGGCGACCAAGGCAATCGATGTTCCCGGCATAAAGGCTTTGATTTCGCCCGAAGTGGTAGATGTGGAATTAAGTCGGCATTGAGCCTCTGCTGAACGGTTGATAGGGTCGAGAATCGGTGTAGTCTCAATAACTACGTTTGCTATCACGTTAGCCCAAGGTGAGTTGTTGAGTGCTTCTGTCTCTATTCCTATCTGAAAGCCGGTGGCGTGGAGTGTGGAGCTGTTTATTGTTGCAAAGTCGTTGGTGGTTAGTGAAATTTGTTTCACGCACTGAAAGCCGCTTGGAGAAGAAATCAATATTGGAGATGACGAGAATAGCAAATTCTCATTTGCATCAAACAGATGATAACGAGCCATAATAGGCTGAATATAGAAACCTGCCGTCAGGGCTTCGTTTTGTAATGAAGAATAAGCATTAATAAGCGTTGCTGTCAATAATTGTTGGTCGCTTTTATTGAGCGAGCCTTGCCAATGAGGGTAGTTGCCCGAAAGTGAAAATTGGGCTGTGGCGGTAGAAAATTCAGTTGCGTTGGTTGCTGTAATTTTTATGGCAGGAAATTGAGGCATTATTCCCATATCGATCCATTTGTTGGAATCGGCATCGAAGTCGATACGATAAGCTCCGGCATCGGTCATGATATAGACTGAGTTGCCTGAATTTATGCCACAGTGAGCAGTTGATGGCAGTGTGGCTATTTCGGTGGGAACTGAGTAGCTTGTGCCGTTATAGGTTGTAATCACAAGTGAATTGCCCGACAAAAGAAATAACGTCGTTTCGCCGTTGCGATGTGTAAAATGGTGAAAAGGAGTGTAATTGCCGTTGGCGATTTCAAGAGGTAGAGGCGACGGCACGAGGTATTTGCAGTGTTGTGATTGTTGTAGATTGTGGCAAGTGGTGGTGTGGTGGTTGATTGTTGATGGAATGATTTGAGTAATTGTTGGTTTGCTGTTTTTGATGTTGCTCATAGTGCAGTTGTTTTGGATAATGGTTAATGAGTTGTTGATTTCAACTGCAAAATTACATTCTCAAAAATTCGAAAAACTGCGATAATGCACAAATGTGTGGTGGGATTATCAGCAAATAAATTAGGCTGTGCCAAAATTAACTTCTCCGTCACTTCGTGATACAATGCTAATGGAGTGAGGGAGGCATTGCCGAAGAAAATATATAGAAAACAAATGTTAAAGAGTGTAAAAATGGGGGGGGTAATTAATTATATTTATTTTTGTAGATTATATGATAATCAATAATCTATAAATATTAACGATATGAGAAAATTAGTTACTTTCATCTTGATGCTTGTCGCCATTGTGGCGATGGCCGACACACCGAAGTATCTCACACTTCATGGAGGAGGAAAAGTTAAATCCTATTCAATCGGCGATATTCGCAAGATTACCTTTGGCAAACAAACCGCCAACAATCTTGAAGTATATCAAAAAAGTAAAACCACTGTTGACAACTATCCTTATTCCACATTTGAAAAAGGAATTTTCGAGGTAGAACCCTCGGGAGTAGAAGGGGTGATGGCAGATAATAATGATTTGTCGGTAACTTATAATTCCGGTTCACAAGAAATCAAGGTGTCATCATCACAAGAAATCACAGCCATTGTGGTGTGTAACATCAATGGCATAGTGGTAGAAATGTTAACGCCCATGACCATCGAAGCCACCGTTTCCCTTGCCGATTGTGCATCGGGCATGTATGTGGTAAAAGCAGTAACCGCAACAGCCACCCAAACACAAAAAATTATCAAATAATAAAACTATATAAAAAGATTTCGTATGAAAAAGAATAAAATAATACTATTATTAATGATTATACTCGTGTCACTAGTTGTTAATGCCCAAAATTTAGTGGTATATACAAATGATGGAGTTGAAACATTTTTTGAAATTTCAAGTATAGATAGTATAAAAATAATATCCCAAGAAGATATTTCAAATGTTGATACCGATATATTCTCAAATCTCGAGAAAGACGAGATGGTTTATGTCAAAGGCGGCACCTTCACTATGGGAGCAACCTCAGAGCAAGGGACATCAGACCCATATGAAAACGAATATCCCACACATCAAGTAACCTTGAGTGATTTTTATATTGGAAAATATGAAGTAACTCAGCAATTGTGGGAATATGTTATGAAATATAGTGGCACAGCAGCCGATGGCACAACGATGAGTGCATACGCTTCAGATGTATGGTTAGACTTTAATCCATCGTCAAGATATGGAGTAGGTAATTATTATCCTGCATATTATGTGAGTTGGGAAGATATAGTCAATATCTTTATCCCCCGCTTGAACAAGATAACCGGCAAGAAGTTCCGTCTTCCCACCGAAGCCGAATGGGAGTATGCCGCTCGCGGAGGAAATAAAAGCAAAGGATATAAATACTCTGGTAGCAATACCATTGGCGATGTGGCATGGTACATAAGTAATTCATCGTCAATGACTCACCCAGTAGGCACCAAAGCCCCTAACGAATTAGGCCT
>CAJGDJ010000060.1 GCA_904502025.1 uncultured Muribaculaceae bacterium | reverse complement strand
GACGATATTAGTCCTCATGATTTATCCATTATTCAAAAAAAATTAAACAATCGCCCGCGTAAAAAATTAAATTTTAATAATCCTAAATGTGCTTTCTTCAATCATTTTATTTAATTTCGCACTTGCTTGTTTAATCTGCGTATATAAAAAAAGAGATTTTGAAATTAAAGAATAAATAACATAATTATTAACTTAATAAATATTTAACATGTTAAAACGATTAATTTTTAGTTTTGCGACAATTATTGTTGCGTCTTCAGTTTTTGCTCAAGACATTGTATTTGCAAATGTACAAGATGATTCAAATGCTACATTAGAAGAAGAAATTGTGCCAAAATCATTTGCACTCTCAATCGGACCTAAAATCGGAGGCAATTATTCTTTTGCAACTGTTCCCGATGATTTGAATTTAGAGGTTGAAGGTAACTTCGGTTATAGTGCCGGATTGGCTGTAAATGTGAGATTTGGCAAACGTGAATTGACTCGATTTGCCGATACCGGCAAATTTGGTGTTCAATTAGAAGCGTTATATTCAATGCATGCTTTGACTGCCGATGTTGCGAATATAAATATGAATTGTTTTGAAGTGCCGTTGTTATTGCAATGGTGGTTTTTGAAAGATCTTTGTATTGAGTTAGGTCCTACATTTACCGGCTCTTTTGCAACTTCTCCCGAAGCTATACAATACAACAATAAAACTTATGGCGTAGGAGAACTTAAAGGTTATGATGTTATGCTTACTGTTGGAGCCGAATATAAAAGTCCTATTGGCTTTAATGCAAGTTTGAGATATAATATGGGAAATAGTAATCTCGCAGGTAATTTCCAAACAAAAGTAAGCACCATCTCATTGGGTATTGGTTGGTTATTCTCAGTTGTTAAATAATTAAATTATAAATAAAAATGAAAAAGATATTATCTATTTTAGTCGCTGCAACAGCAGTGTTGTTATCTTCATGCACAAATGAAGATATTCCGGTTAGTCAAAGCACAACATTCAAGATTGATCCATCAAATGTGGTAAAACCATTTACATTTGAACTTAATCCCGGAGAATTAGAGGGCTTGGGCTCAGACGAATCAATTCGTACTCGTTTATTGGTATATAATTCTGAAAATATTTTAGTAAAATCAGAGACACAATATTTGGCAAATTATGCCAGCTTAATGCAAACTTCATTGGATTTGGCTAATGGTAATTATACTGCTGTGGTAGTAACAGATATTGTACAACGAAGTGGTGATGAAATCGATTTTGCATGTTGGGAACTGTCGGGAGAAGAAAATCTTACAACAACAAAAATTACAGATCTTGGATATATTGGTGGTCGAAGTAAAATATTGGGAATTGGAGTTGAATCATTTGAGGTTTCAGGATCATCAAAAGAAATTAATATCTCTCCCTCTCCAGCAGGTGCATTATTAGCTCTTAGATGGAAGAATATTCATGCATATTCTAATATTGAATATATATCGTTAGATGTAAATAGAAGTTCTGATTATTTGGTAATGAATCAATATGGAAAATATGATGTGGCAATTGAAAATAATAATAATAAATATGATTGGAGAATAGCCTTTTTAGAACCTCAAGAATCGGCATATAAAAATTATACTAATATATATGGCTATTATTTTGTATTGCCAATGAAAAATGTTTGTTTCAAATGGTATTTGGAAACAGATTTAGAAGGAATGTATACTGAAGAGATGTTAATAAATAATTTAACTGCTGGAAATGAGTATTATTTTGAAATAAATCTTAAAGATGAAACGCAAGAAAATCTGATAACTTATGGATATTATGATGTTACAGGTATAACTTATGACGAATATTTACAATATCTAACATTATTAGGCACAACTCAACAATGTAATACAGAAGCTACACAAAGTATAATGCTAAATGATTATATACAAGAAAGCATTAAATCAAAGTCAAATAAATAATATTTATGCGTAGCATATTTTATTTGATTCTAATTTTAATTATAATGGCAGGTTGCTCATCGGAGGGGAATGTTATCTCCGATGAGCCAATCTCCGTTGTAGAATATAAATATGTAGAGCATAATCAATGGATATATGCTCAGATGAATCACAATTATTTGTGGAGAGAAGATTTGCCAGATAGTTTAGACTGTGATTACACATTAACTCCACCTGACTTTTATAACAGCATATTGTCGTCAAAAGATAGATTTTCCTACATAACCACAAATTCATATTACAACCCACCCGAAGAATGCAATTATGGCATTGCGTATCAATTATATTCCGACATAAAGGGAAATCAAGCAATACAAATCTTATATGCAACCGCTTACATAGAACAGCAATATGGGATTAAACGTGGGGATTATTTTAGAATAATCGACCAATCAAATGAATCTTTGACATTACAACGTGTAGAATTAAATGACAATAATATCTTTGAAACTGTGAAAGCAGATGCTGTGATGCTCTCAAATCGCGTGAATTCATATAATTCCACTGTGTTATTGGATTCAATTTATCATATAGGGAATAATAAGATTGGATATATATGTTATTTAGAATATAATCAAAGGTCCGATTTATATCCATCGTTACAAAAAATTTTCAACAATAATATAACTGATTTAATCCTTGATTTAAGATATAATCCGGGAGGATATGTATCAACTTGTAGGTATTTGTGTAATTGTATTGTGTCGGAAAATGGATATAATGCTATATTCCAACAATGCAGTTATAATGATATTCTATCTAAATATTATTTAGAAACGATAGGAAGTGAATTGACTTTTGAATATTATGAAGATTTAAATAACCTTCAAGAAAATATATTGGGTACACCTAAAGTCCCATTAAAATTAAACAGATTGTATGTTTTGACTTCTTCTCACACGGCATCGGCGAGTGAAGCTACGATAATATGCCTACGCCCATTTATGGAAGTTGTAGTAATTGGAGAAACAACAACCGGAAAAGGAGTAGGGTCAACGTCATTTTTCGATTCAAGGTATAAATATATGATTCAGCCCATTATCATGAGATATTATAATGCAAATGGAGAAACAACACCCGATGATGGTCTAATCCCTGATTACTATGTATCTGATGGATATTCGGTAAGTACAAGCCGTTTAGGTCAAGTTGAAGAACCGCTATTAAGCAAAGCGTTACAGCTAATTTGTCCGGAAATTCCTTCAGATATAAAAGGTTTATATAAAGGGAAACCTCTTCCGAAAATAGTCCCTATTGGGGAGCCATCTTACGTAATTGAACATAATAAAAAAATTAAATATAAAAATATATATAATTAATTGATATATGATAGATATTGGAAAAATCGCAGAAAATGGTGAACTTTTCGATGGTCGCTATAAGCTTATAAAGGCATTAAGTACCGATGGTGGTACGGCAGATGTGTGGTTGGCTATTGATGTTAATACAATTGACAATCCTGAGTTGCTTGGAGAAGATATTGAAGACTTTTCAGCTGAAGAATCAGGAATGTTAGTTGCAATTAAAATATATCGTCCTAAAAATGCACTTGACATAGAAGGAGAACAGCGATTTAGAGATGAGTATAAAATTGTACATAATTGTAGGCATACAAATTTATTACAACCTACAAATTTTTCTATTTATCAAGAAACGCCATATTTGGAATTGCCATATTGTAAAAATGGCTCATCAGAGATGTTGATTGGTCAGGAATTTAAGGAAAAAGAAATATGGAAATTTATATATGATGTATCTTCGGGATTGTCATATTTACATGCATGTAATCCTCCAATTATTCATCAAGATGTGAAACCTGCAAATGTGCTGATTGATGATAATAGAAATTATGCTATTACCGACTTTGGCATTAGTTCTCAACGGGGAGGAAAGCATGATTACTATTATGATGAGGATAATAGCGGGACAATGGCATATATGGCTCCTGAACGATTTAAGGAGGATTATAAGCCGATAGCAGAAAGTGATATATGGGCATTTGGAGCCACACTTTATGAAATATTGACAGGAGAGGTGCCTTATAAAGAAGAAGGTGGAAAAAATCAGCTTGAGAATAACATGAAAATTAAGCCTATGGGAAAACAAATCCCTAAGGACGTCCAAAAATTAATTTTATCATGTTTATCAATAAATCCTAAAAACCGACCAACAGCTAATGATATAATTAATATTTCGGAAAAACATATTACTCCATCAAATAAGTTTGCGAAAATTATTTTAATAGCAATGATTGTGGGCGGATTTTCTGTAGGTGGATATTTCGCATTTCTACCAAAACAAGTAGAAAATGTGCAACCTATTCAAATTGAGATTCCTATAGAAGAAAGATTTGATAGAGCATTACTATTGTTAGATAGTGATAGTAAAGAAGATGTTGAGCTGGGAATATTAATGATGGATAGTCTGGTTAATATTAATTGTGTCCCTGCTATGTATGAATTGGCTCGAACATACGGCTGGTTCTCGGATTCAATATCATTAAAGCGAAAAGATATTTTGGGAATTAAATATAATACTAAGGGAGATATAAAGTATCTGCCAATAAGTGATAAATATAGTGACAGAGCTCGAAATCTATATGCTAAAATATTAGATATGAATGATTCTACAATTGCTATAGTAAAAGCAAATGCTGCATATCGTTTGGCTTCATATTCGGTGAATGAAAATGACTCGTATGGCAGAAATTTAAAGAAAGCCCAACGATTATTGATGTCAGCAAAAGATTATGCAATAGAGTCAAATGAAAATTTGTCAATAGCAAAATTAAATAAGGGATTGCTACAAAAGGATTCCTTGATAAAAAATATAGACAACGCATTACTACGGTTGTCTAAGGAAAAATAATAGAAACTGATATGAAAAAAATTGGTGTAATAATTTTTATTTTTGTTTGCTCGGTTATTTATATTAATGCTCAAATGTCGAGATGGATTATGCATCCCTCTTATGATAAGATTTACTTAGCATCAGGAGCTCCATTATTAATTTGTGATTCACTGGAGACAAGCTATATTTGGGATTTTAATGGTAATCGATTGAACTCAACAATAGACAACATTGCACCTTTTTGCGAAGGATACTCTGTTGTAACGCAAAAGGGACGTGATAATATAACCGGGATTTTTGATTCCCAAGGCAAGTTTATTGAGTTAAACGGTTATTATGAAGTTGCATATAATCATCCGTATTTTAGCGATGGATATTTATTAGTAAAAGAGGGGAACAAGAATTGTTTTATAAATAAAAAAGGAGAAGAAGAACTATTTGGCCCTTTTATAAAAATGTATCCATTTAATAATGGATTTGCTTCGTGTATTGCCTATGAGAACGTAGAGAAACTGAAAAATCCATATTTTAAGTATATAACAAAAGATAAACAACAAATAAAATTTTCTTATAACGATAAAACTTTTGATTATAAAGATGTAGATTTTTTGTCATCAGTAAATGATGAAGGTATTGGCGTTGCTATTATAAAAAACAAGGTGTATCTTTTTGACAAAGAATCATGTAATATAGAGCCTGTATATGCCAATAGAAAGAATCCTAATTTGAAAAAACAAGTGTCAGTAACAGGGGAACTGCATGAATTTATAATTGATATGAACGATTCAATTATAATATTAGGCAAAGGGGATAAAAAAGAACGTATGAGATTTCATTTTGATAGATTTCTTAGACCAACAAAAATCAAATATGTTGATGGATTTGTGTATTATAAGGAAAATCAAGTAGATGAAGTGATATATACCTCTCCTTTTACACCTTTGAAAGTCGCGGAAAGTAAATTGGGTTTGAGATATAATGATGAAAAAATATTGCCTCCACAGTTTGATGAAGTCGGACTGTGTGTTAATGATTTTGTCGCTGTTAAGATTGGTAATAAATGGGGTATGGTAACCTATGATCCATCTTTAAAGTATAAATTGATAATGCATGACGGCAAAGATATTGCATTTAGACATAAAGAGGTTGTGACAAATATAAAATTAGAGTTGCCTCCAATTATTTCTGCCGATAAATGTAGATATGATATTGCTGTTGGGAATGGTTGCGATTTAGATAAAATATCATTAGAAACCAAAAATACTGAAAATGGTAATTATGTTCAATATAAGTGTGTATTGACTATCCCGGATTCGTTGCCTGATAAAATTACAGAGATACAATATCCGGTGCAAATTGTTTATGATGGATTGAAATATCCTATTGTGCCAATTAAAATTAATGCGTGGCATTATAAATATATAAATATTAATTTAGATGAATCCGAAACTATATTAGACGGTAGTGATGTTACGTTTACGATAAATGTATTGGCAGATAAACAACCTGGGGAAAATGATTATCCGTTTGAGATAAGAATAGATGCCGATACTCTTCAATATGATATAACTAAAATCTCTGAAACACGTTATAAATGTAAATTATTTCAATTGGCAGAAGGCGTAAATAATGTAAATATTAATATTATAGAAAATGGGTGTCCGCCATCAGTGTTCCCATTTGAGATTACATATATAAAGCCGGTTGTTAATAAAAGAAGTAAAAAACAATCAGATGGTGCAGTTAAGATAGAGAAAAAGAATGAAGTAAGAAAAGATTCAAAACAGTCAAAGGCTAATAGTGGATTAATCCTTCCGATATAAGATTTAATAATAATGAAAGTTGATGTTTTTGGAATAACTGATGTTGGATTAGGTCGGATTAATAATGAAGATGCATTTGCATATTGCCCTAATTTAACGTTGTTGAATTGGAATAAACCAACTCGTGGATATGTAAAAAGTAGCAATTTGGGGACAATTGCTATTGTGGCCGATGGCATGGGAGGAGAAAACGCAGGCGAAGTTGCTTCTTCAACTGTTTTGGAGGTTATAAAAAGAGAATTCAAACCTCATGCCTTGGCTCCTATTGTGAGATCAAAGAAATATATAAAAAAGTTTTTATCTAAAGTTGTTGTAGAAGCCAATAACGAAATAATAAAGCATGCGGATTGCAATCCTGATACAATAGGGATGGGAACGACTATTGTGATTCTATGGATTATAAATAATGTTGCGTATATTGCTTGGTGTGGAGATAGTCGGTGTTATCTTTTTAATCCCCTAAATGGATTAAAAAGCTTAACGAAAGATCATTCTTATGTTCAAGAACTGATAGATAAAGGTGAGATTACACTAAAAGAATCCTATGACCATCCTGATAGTAGTATTATTACACGATGTTTAGGCGATTGTGATGCATCTCATGACATAGATGTAATTGAATATGAATTGAAGAAGTATGACCAATTTATCTTATGTAGTGATGGCTTGTGTGGATATTGTGAAGATAAAAAGATTGAGTGTATATTATATGAAAATTTGCAAGATGTAGAGACCCGTTGCGAAGCATTAGTGAAATTGGCTCTTGACTCAGGTGGTGATGATAATATATCAATTGTAAATGTATCAACAATAGAAGATGATGAAATTGCATTACCAATAAATTCTAAAATGAAATTTAAGGCATTTATCAATCGCCTATTTCATTGATTAAGATAGAAACGTAAAATTATTGATAAAAGTAATGTTTATGATTAATGTATTGAATTTTAATATGAAACGATTGTTTTTAGTTGTTGCGATTACTCTGAGTGTTTTAACTATTAGAGCGTCTGTGTTTGACAGTGAAAATAAGTTTTCAAAAATGGAAAACAAACAAATGTCAAAAAACGAACAAGTAGAAAGAAAATCGGTTAATGAGAAAACAAGTTCACGAGCTAAAACCATGTCTCGTAAAAATAAATCAAATGCTGATTCGAACTCTAAAAAACAAGCTATAAAAATAAGGAAGAAAGCAAAAAATGTGCGGAAACAAGCACGTTAAAAAATTATTGTTGTCCGATAAAACTTTTTTTGAGTGAATAAAAAATTAGGACTGGTTCCATTTGCATGAATCAGTCCTTTTTGGTTACTTTTGTTTTACCACAAACAAGATTAACCATGGGTAAAAGTACACATTTTATCGGACAGCCGATGTATAATCAGGTAATAAAATTGCTTGATAAGTCAAAAATTCTTCAAATCAGCCGAGAACGAGGAGGTGAACGCTATACAAAACGCTTTAGTGTATGGATT
>CAJGDJ010000059.1 GCA_904502025.1 uncultured Muribaculaceae bacterium | reverse complement strand
TGTTGATGCCAACTTGCGAGAACTGTTCCGCAGGGTGGTGTTTAATATCTGTGTGGGCAATAGCGATGACCATTTCCGCAACCATGGATTTTTACTTACAGCAAAGGGTTGGACTCTTTCTCCTGCATACGATATGAACCCAACGTTGAACGACCATCAAAGTCTGCTTATCAATAGCAAGACCAACAAAGCTGATTTATCCATCTTGCTTGACTCTTGCGAGGAGTATATGCTGACCCATGAGGTTGCTAAGAATATCATCAATGAGGTTGTTGCAGCGGTTAAGGATTGGCGTACACTTGCAAATAGGTTAGGCATTGCCAAACGAGAAATGAGCCTGTTTGAGGGTGTTTTTGATAGCAGAATAGCCCTATAAAAAATAGGTGGATTTCTTCAAAATTATTGCTGTCCGATATATTTTTTTGAGGGAATAAAAAAATTAGGGCTGGTTCCATTTGTAGGAATCAGCCCTTTTTGGTTACTTTTGTTTTACCACAAACAAGTTTAACCATGTATAAAAGTACACATTTTATCGGACAGCAATAATTATTATACTGTGAGGATTTCTTTTTCTTTTGCTACGAAGAGGTCGTCGATAACCTTCATGTATTTGTCATGAAGTTTTTGAGCTTTTTCTTCGCCGTTTTTCGACATATCTTCGGGCATTCCGTTTTTAACCGCTTTTTTCAATCCTTCGATAGCATCACGACGGGCGTTACGCACTGATACTTTTGCAGTTTCAGCCTCTGCCTTACATTGTTTTACCAATGCTTTACGACGATCTTCGGTCAATGGTGGAATGGTGAGACGAATAATTTCACCATTATTCTCAGGTGTAATGCCAAGTTCTGAGTTGATAATTGCTTTTTCTATTTCTTTGAACATTGGTTTTTCCCAAGGGGTGATAGCGATTGTGCGAGCATCGGGCACAGAAATGTTTGCGACATTTGAAATGGGGACTGCACTACCATAATATTCGACGCGAATGCCTTCAAGAATTTTAGCATTAGCTTTTCCTGCACGAATGCGAGCAAGTGTTTCATCAAGATATGCAACTGCCAATTCCATTTTTTCTTCGGCAGGTACTAAATAATCTTTTACTTCAGCCATAATATTGTTGTTTTTTAATTAATATTCATCACACTAATAAACTAATGTACCAATAGGTTCGCCTGCAATTACTTTTGCAAGATTGCCGGGAGTGTCCATATCAAACACTACGATAGGCAGATTGTTTTCTTTGCACAATGCTGTAGCAGTCAAATCCATCACTTTCAAGCCACGAGTATAAACCTCGTCGTATGAGATTTCGCTAAACTTAGTTGCCGTTGGGTCTTTTTCGGGATCGGCAGTGTAGATGCCATCAACGCGGGTGCCTTTCAACATCACATCGGCTTCAACTTCAATACCACGCAATGCCGACCCGGTATCGGTTGTAAAGAATGGATTACCTGTTCCACCAGCCATGATCGATACAGCACCATTGTTCAATGCTTCAATAGCTTTCCATTTACTATAATGCTCGCCAATAGGGAACATATTTACAGCAGTGAACACTTTTGCCGCTTGACCTACTGCTTCGAGAGCCGAACTTAGTGCAAGAGAGTTGATGACGGTTGCGAGCATGCCCATTTGGTCGCCTTTTACTCGGTCAAAACCTTTTGATGCTCCCGACAAGCCACGGAAGATATTTCCACCACCTATCACGATAGCCACTTGCACCCCTTGCGATGCAATCTCTTTGATTTGTGTAGCATATTCTCCCAAACGTTTGGTGTCAATGCCATAACCTTGCTCGCCCATAAGCGATTCACCACTGAGTTTGAGCAATACTCTTTTATATTTTGTTCTCATTTTTGTTGATTTATTTGGTGTTATTACTACAAAGATAGCACAATAAAACGATATTTTGCAAAAAAATATTCAAAGAATATTCACAAGCTAATCAAAACTGAATTTATGAATAAAAATTTGGAACATTACAATTATAATGACTATCTTAGCAGATTAGTTATAATAACAAAAACTCTTAACCTAAAAACTCAAATAAAACATGATAAATAATCATAGATATTGCGTGATAATGTGTGGAGGTATCGGTAGCCGATTTTGGCCATATAGCCGTACCAATCGACCTAAACAATTTATAGATTTTCTTGGCACCGGTCGCACTTTGCTTCAAATGAGTTATGACAGAGTGTTGCCTATTGTGCCTAAAGAAAATGTTGTTGTTGTTACCAATGCACAATATGCACCTTTGGTAAAAGAACAGTTGCCCGATTTGCACGACGATCAAATATTACTTGAACCTGCACGTCGTAACACAGCACCTTGTGTAGCATGGGCCGCATGGCATATTGCGGCACGCGATCCTGAAGCGAGCATGATTGTAACCCCCAGCGACCACCTCATTACTCGTGAACGTGAATTTGAAGACAGTATCATCAAAGGTTTTGAATTTGTAGAAAACAATGATGCTTTGCTCACTCTTGGCATCACCCCCATTCGCCCCGAAACAGGATATGGATATATTCAAATTGGCGATAAAGTTGATGGAAGTATAAGTAAAGTGAAAACATTTACCGAAAAACCAAATCTTGAACTTGCAAAGGTGTTTTTGAGCACCGGTGAATTTTTTTGGAACTCAGGTATTTTCTTGTGGAAAGCATCAACAATCAAAAACGCATTCTTCCAACATTCTCCCGATATTGCAAGTCAATTTGAAAAGGGTGCAGACATTTTTGGTACACCTCGCGAAAATGAATTTATCGAAGAGCAATTTCCTGCATGTATGAGCATTTCGGTCGATTTTGCCATTATGGAAAAAGCCCCCAATGTTTATGTTGAATGTGTAACATTTGGGTGGAACGATCTTGGCACTTGGAGTGCATTATATGACAACTCTCCCAAAAACAAAGATTATAATGTGGCACAAAATTGCAATGTGCTTGCATATAATTCTACAGGGAATATATTTGCCGTAGAGGGAGAAAAACTCATCGTTGTTGACGGATTGAAAGATTATATCATTGCCGATGCCGGAGATGTGTTATTGGTGTGTCCCAAAAGCGAAGAACAACGTATCAAACAAATGGTAAATGATGCCAAACTTAAATTTGGCGAAAAGTTCCTATAAGTTATTCATTAATACTATCACATAACGTTGTATGAACAATTCAAAAAATAATTTATTTCAATCACTTCTTGAAAAATTCAAACGCCCACAAGTGTGGGGATTTTTTGTGTCGGCATTAGTGATGGTTGTAATCTCTTTTTGCTATTTCTACCCAGATGCGGCACAAGGAAATGTATTGCAACAATACGATATGATACAAGGCTCTGCCATTGGGCAGGAAGCAAAGTTATTTCAAGATCAAACCGGCGAAAAATCATTATGGACCAACTCGCTATTTTCGGGTATGCCCATGTTTCAAATTTCACCATCATATCAGTCAAACAACCTTTTTGAATGGATAAATTCAATATATGGGGGATTCCTTCCCACCCCTGCCAACCTATTGATGATGATGATGATGGGATTTTTCATTTTATTGTTGGCATTTAAGCTACGTTGGTATCACGCATTGATTGGAGCTATTGCCTATGGATTCTCATCTTATTTCATAATTCTCATTGGAGCGGGGCATATTTGGAAATTTGTAACACTTGCATATATTCCACCCACAATAGCCGGAATTGTGTTATGTTATAGAGGCAAATATTTACTTGGTAGTGCACTTGCAGCACTATTTGCGATGATGCAACTATCGTCCAACCATGTGCAAATGACCTATTATTTCACATTTGTAATCATAGGTTTTGTTATTGCCTATCTCATTATTGCTATCAAAGAAAAGAAATTTCAACGTTGGAGCATTGCTACAGGTACTCTTGCCGTGGCTGCGACATTGGCTGTTTTAGCTAACTCCCCTAACCTATATAACACTTACGAATATTCAAAGGAAACAATGCGAGGAAAGCACTCAGAACTTGTTGGTGCTTCAACCGCTAATAATACCAACAAAGCGTCTGGTCTTGACCGCAACTATATTACTCAATATAGCTATGGCACATCTGAAACATTAACGCTTCTCATACCCGATGTAAAAGGGGGGTCTTCATCTCATTCAATTACTGAAGCCGATGAAGTTAAAAATTTTAATAACGAGCAAAAATATTATATCAGTCAGTTGCAAGGATTTCCACAATATTTCGGTGGAGCAGAGGGGACAAGTGGTCCGGTATATGTCGGAGCTATAATATGTGCATTATTCCTATTGGGTTGCTTTATTGTTAAAGGTCCGATAAAATGGACTCTTATAGTTCTCACACTTCTTTCAATATTACTTGCTCTTGGGCGAAATTTTATGTGGTTTACCGACTTGTTTATCGACTATATACCAATGTATAGTAAGTTTCGCACGGTTGAGAGCATTCTTGTTATCGCACAATTCACAATGCCTTTGCTCGCGTTGCTTGCAATTAAGCAACTGTTTGAAACTGAAAATCCATGGCAAAGATATAGCAAAGCTATCATAGCTTCATTTGGTGTTACATTGTTGATTTGTCTTATGGGAATAATGTCGCCCACTATCTTTGGTTCACTTATGGGAGAGGCTGATTATGAAGTCAACATAAAGAACCAATATCCCCAAATCTTTGAGATAATTGAGCAGGTGAGAGCGTCGATGGTGTCGAGCGACAGTTTGCGTAGCTTTATGTTTATTGCTGCTACACTTGTTGTAATAATTCTTTTTGGGACAAATAAATTATCTCACAAAATTTCGGCTATGATTATCGGTGCATTGGTGCTTTGCGACCTTTATACCGTTGATAAACGCTACCTTAATCACGACAGCTTCGTTACTCCCGAACTCACGGTAAATGATCCATTTGCTAAATCGGCTATCGATGAGCAAATCCTTGCCGACACAACAAGCCATTATAGAGTGATGAACATTCCAGAGTTTCATCGTCCTCACCCATCATATCATCACAAAATGATTGGAGGCTATCATGCCGCAAAGCTCACTCGTTATCAAGACTTAATCAATCGACAAATAAATCCTGTTTTGTCAACCGATTATATTGCTGATTTACGTAACGATTCGATAGCGGCTTTATATCCTGCCGAACAGCAAAAAGCGGTGAAAACGCTGCAACAGAAATATCGAATTCTTGATATGTTGAATGCTCGCTACATCATAACTCGCGACAATAGTCTTGAATATAACCCCTCGGCATTAGGAAATGCGTGGTGGGTTGATAATGTGATATATGTAGCCGATGCAAATAGTGAAATGGCGGCACTCGACAGCATCAATCCTGCCACTACAGCTGTGGCCGATGCAAAATTCAAATCTATTCTCGGCGAAAAAACTACCACAAAATCAGTGGGGGACACTATTTACCTAACTTCATACGCTCCCAATCGTTTAAGATATAATGCAGAGAGCAAAAATGGAGGAACGGCAGTGTTTTCTGAGGTATATTTCCCATGGGGGTGGAACGTTACAATCGATGACCAGCCGGTAGAATTAGCACGTGTAAACTATGTGTTGCGAGCTATTAACGTTCCTGCCGGGAATCATAAGATTGAAATGTATTTCGATCCACAATCAATTCACACCACCACCACGCTTGCAACAATATCGATTATATTAATTTATTTAGCATTGATAGCATCGGTAGTATTTGCAATTGTTGGCAAACCCAAAGGGAACGAAGATGTTGCTTAAAACGCTATTGAATGATAAAATTTAAGCGATATTACACTGCTTTGCGACGCTATAAACGAAGTAAAGGCTTTGGCATTCATTCGCCATTCGCCTTTAACTTCGTGTTGAAAGTATTGCGTGAACGGTGTCAGTACTATGCCTACGACGATATCCATGCTTCACGTTGGCAAGCCTCGCAATTAGCGACATCAAAAAAAGAACGTCGAGGATTAGTATCGTTTAAGTATGCAAAAATGATATTTCGCATCACGAGCCATTTTAACCCTCAATCTATTCTTCAAATAGGCACAAGTCATGGCATCGTGTCAAAATCGTTGTTAAGTGTTTCATCTTCGTCGAAATTATATACTTATCTTGGGGCTGAAAACCAGTGCAATATATATGATTTGGTAACAAGAGATGTGTCAAGTCGCATTTCAAAATTTGACGATATTGAGCGAGCAAGCAATGTTTATTACAATTCTCTTAATGCCGATATTCAACCTTTCATCGTCATTAATCATATCGGCAGAGAGACAAAATTAATTGTCGAAATTGCCTCAAAGGCTATAAATAGCGGAGGTGTTGTTATTGTTTGCAATATAAACCACAATCAATTGATAAAGGACTCATGGAAAGAAATAAAATCATCGATGAGTCATGGCATGAGTTTTTCTAACGAAAAAATCGGTGTAGTTGTGGGCTACAAACATTTGCCTTTGCAACACTTTTCGCTATGGTTCTAAAACAATATACTGCCTACCTCATTCTTGAGCGTGGATTGTCGGTCAACACTCGTGAATGTTATCTCAACGATGTCAAAAAACTATTAAGTTATCTCAACGACAACAATCTTGTGCTTAAAGATGTAACTCTTGATCACTTGCATAATTTTATTGCCGAACTTCATGATTTGGGAATCTCAGCACGGTCTCAAGCACGCATCATTTCGGGGATAAAATCTTTTTTTCGTTTTCTCAAAATTGAAAATTATATCGACAGCAATCCCACATTGTTACTTGAGTCGCCACGCGTTGGTCGCAAACTCCCCGAAGTGCTATCAATTGAGGAGATCGACGAAATGATTTCGTGTATTGATTTGTCGGCAAATGAGGGGCAACGCAATCGAGCCATAATAGAAACTCTTTATAGCTGTGGATTGCGAGTGAGTGAACTTATCAACCTTGAGATAAACAAGATTTTTCTTGATGAAGAATATATCGTAATCAAAGGGAAAGGAGATAAAGAGCGTATAGTGCCAATTTCCCCCACTGCCATACACGAAATAAAACTATACCTTGATGATCGTTGTCGTCTCGACATAAAACCGGAAGAAGAAAACATCTTGTTTCTCAATCGCAGAGGACGGCGACTCACACGCGTGATGATTTTCTATATTATCAAGCAACTTGCTGAATTAGCAGGCATACGAAAAGAGATTAGTCCTCACACATTGAGACACTCCTTTGCCACTCACCTCCTCGAAGGGGGAGCCAATCTACGAGCCATTCAGCAGATGCTCGGACATGAAAGTATCACAACAACCGAAATATATATCCATATCGACCGCACCCGCCTACGCGAAGAAATCTTAACATTCCACCCAAGAAATAAAGGATAATGCGTAATTTGGAAATCCTGTCTTGCTCCGAATTTGACAATCATTAAGTTACTCTAAATTTTCATTTTAATTAATAAATCCTTAACTTTGTAGTGCATATCGCTTGCAGACCGCCATCGGCAGAGGTGAGATTTAAGCTAACCCCGATAAGGGTTATGTGGGAGGGTGCAGACATAAATATAGAAAGCGTTTACTTACGCTCTTTCTTGATGATTCGGAACTTCGCAACTTTCTAATCTCTGTCAAGAATGAGGCAATGGTAGATGCCTTAGGGATATGAATTTTCATGGGTTAGTCTTATGCTAATCGATGTGTTGTATCATATTCAGCGTGAGGCTTCTGCGTTGCTCGTTTTACAGAGATGGGCAATGCGAAGGCCTCGAATCGTGAGATGAGTAACAAGTACAGACTCTCACGCTTTTTTTAATGTTTTCACATTTAGGGAGTCGGTGTGTTAATATTACATTGTCATTATGCAACTACGACATTCTAACCGATTGCAATATTTTAACGAGTTAGCAAATTCGGCTCGTGAATATTACATCGATTACCTTAAAAATCATATTGAAATTTCGGCAAAAACACGAGTGCTCGAAATAGGCTGTGGTGAGGGGGGAAACCTCCTCCCATTTGCGATATTGGGTTGCAAAGTAAAAGGTATTGATATTAGTAAAACTCGCATTGAGCAAGCTCGAGAGTTTTTTGAGTATTATAATGCCGCTGGTGATTTTGTTTGCCAAAATTTCATCTCTGCCGAGAAACCACAAACCGAAGATGAACGATTTGATATAATTCTTATTCACGATGTAATAGAGCATATTGAACCAAATTTCAAAAATGAGTTTGTGAGCAACATCAAGCCTTTTCTTCGCAATGAGGGAATTATATTTTTCGGTTTTCCGGCTTGGCAAAATCCATTTGGAGGACATCAGCAAATTACACGAGGAATTGCCTCAAAGCTGCCTTTTATTCACCTTCTACCAAATCCTATTTACAGTGGTTTGCTAAAAATGAGCAAAGTCCCT
>CAJGDJ010000058.1 GCA_904502025.1 uncultured Muribaculaceae bacterium | reverse complement strand
GAATTGACTAAGAACTTTTCTTGCTCTTGTACTACTCTTGTCTATTGTAAGTTTTTCAATGTTCGTCTGCTTTATTTCCCAAAAGCGAGTGCAAAGTTATATCTTTTTTTAATACCCACCAAATATTTTTACAAGTTTTTCTAAAAAAATTTCACACAAAATCAGCAAATCGGTTAATTCCAGGAAGTTATAACAAAACATAAATATGTTATATAACACATTTTATCTTTACTCCAGTTTTTACACAATAAAAAACAGTTGACATTTATTACCCTTTACTCAAATATATATACTAAATATTAACACTAAAAACGACTTATCAACAATATTAGTATTAAATAGAATATTCATTAGATAATTAATTTGGAATTTTCGTATCTTTGGGGTGAGAATAACCACATATATATATTATATAAGAAATGCACCCTTTTATACATCTTCACGTACATACTCAATATTCGGTTCTTGATGGTCAAGCATCAATTCCTGCTTTGGTTGATAAAGCCATCGACAATGGCATGCCCGGCATTGCCATTACCGACCATGGAAATATGTTTGCTATTAAAGAATTTCACAACTACGTAAATAAGAAAAACGGCAAAATCAAAGATGCGATTAAAGAAGCGGAAAAAGAGTTAGCAAAAGCCACTTCTGATGGCAATGAAAATCTAATATCAGAAAAGAGTGCAGAAATAGAAACACTTAAAAATAAGTTTTTCAAACCAATCTTTGGGTGTGAGATGTATGTAGCTCAAAAATCACGATTTGACCGTGATGACAAACGCGACAAAGGCCGACACTTAGTAGTCTTAGCTAAAAACAAAATTGGGTACCACAACTTAATTAAAATAGTTTCGCGTGCTTGGACCGAAGGATTCTATCATCACCCACGAACCGATAAAGACGAATTGACTAAACATAAAGAAGGTCTTATTATTTGCTCAGCTTGTTTAGGAGGAGAAATTCCACAACTTATTAGAGCCGGAGAAATAGAGGAAGCAGAACGACAAGTTCAGTGGTGGAAAAAGACTTTCGGCGACGACTATTATTTAGAACTTCAACGTCACAAAACCGACTTACCGGGAGCAAATCGCACTTTTTATGAAGAGCAAGAGCGTGTGAACCCCGAATTAATACGTATGTCACGAAAATTTGGCATAAAGTTGGTTGCAACAAATGATGTGCACTTTGTTAATGCCGCAGATGCCGAAGCTCACGATCGCCTTATCTGTGTCTCAACTAACAAATATATAGCCGATGAATCTCGTATGCGATATTCCAAGCAAGAGTGGATGAAAACGCAAGAGGAGATGAACGATATTTTCAGTGACGTACCCGAAGCATTGTCTAACACATTGGAAATCCTCAATAAAGTAGAGACTTACTCTATCGACAATGCTCCAATTATGCCAACATTCGATATTCCTAAAGAATTTGGGACTGAAGAGGAATATCGACAACGCTTGACCGAAAAAGACCTATTCGACGAATTTACTCAAGACGAAAATGGCAATGTGGTGTTAAGCGAGGACGCTGCCCACGACAAAATCAAGAAATTAGGAGGATATGAAAAATTATATCGTATCAAATTTGAAGCCGATTACCTAAAGAAACTCGCTTACGACGGTGCAAAAAAACGCTATGGGGATCCCCTTACACCCGAGTTGGACGAACGCATCAAATTTGAATTGCACATCATGAAAACCATGGGGTTCCCAGGCTACTTCTTGATTGTGCAAGATTTTATTAATGTTGCACGCAAGCAATTAGGTGTCAGTGTTGGACCCGGACGTGGTTCCGCTGCCGGTTCAGCTGTGGCTTATTGCCTTGGCATCACCCAAATCGACCCGGTTAAATACGACTTACTTTTTGAACGTTTTCTAAACCCCGACCGCATTTCATTACCTGATATTGATATTGATTTCGATGATGACGGTCGTGCTGACGTACTACGTTATGTAACTGAAAAATACGGAGAAGAAAAAGTCGCACATATCATTACGTACGGCACAATGGCTGCAAAGTCAGCGATTAAAGACGTGGCTCGAGTGCAGCAGTTACCTCTATCAGAAAGTGAGCGATTGACAAAGCTCATTCCCAAGCACATGCCTGAAGTCAATGGCAAAGAACTTAAACCTACATTAAAAAATTGCTATGAACATGTCCCCGAATTCAAATCCGAGCTTGAAAGCAATAATGTACTAATAACCGACACTCTAAAATATGCACAAAAGCTTGAAGGGAACGTAAGAAATACAGGCGTACACGCTTGTGGTGTCATTATTTGTCGCGACCCAATTACAGATTGGGTACCCGTGAGCACTGCCGATGACAAAGAAAACGGAAAATTACTTGTTACTCAATATGAAGGAAAAGTAATTGAGGAAACCGGGCTTATCAAGATGGACTTCCTTGGGTTGAAAACCCTTTCAATCATCAAAGAAGCCGTTGCAAACATTAAACTCACTCGCGGCATCGACATTGACATCGACAACATAGACATCGAAGACAAAAAGACGTATCAATTATATTGCGAAGGTCGCACCACCGGCACATTCCAATTTGAATCGGCAGGCATGCAAAAATATCTTCGAGAGTTGCAACCAACCACATTTGAAGATTTGATTGCGATGAATGCGTTGTATCGTCCCGGTCCGATGGACTATATCCCCGACTTTATTGCCCGTAAACATGGCCGTTCACCTATCGTCTTTGACATACCCATCATGGAAAAGTACCTAAAAGACACATACGGTGTAACCGTTTATCAAGAACAGGTGATGCTTTTGTCGAGATTGCTTGCCAACTTCACTCGTGGACAAAGCGACACGTTGCGTAAAGCCATGGGTAAGAAAATGATCGACAAGATGAAGGAACTTAAGGAATTATTCATCGAAGGTGGAGTAAAGAATGGTCATGACGAAAAAGTTCTTAACAAAATATGGGCTGACTGGGAAAAATTTGCATCATACGCATTCAACAAAAGCCACGCTACTTGCTATAGCTGGGTGGCATTCCAAACTGCATTCCTAAAAGCAAATTACCCTGCCGAATATATGGCAGCCGTATTAAGCCGAAACAGTTCCGACATCACAAAACTCACCGGATTCATGGACGAATGTAAAAAAATGCACATTCCTGTTAAAGGTCCCGATGTAAATGAAAGTTTCAACAAATTCGGGGTTAACAAGAAAGGTGAAATTCGTTTTGGGCTTTCTGCGATAAAAGGTGTTGGCGAAAATGTCGTAAAAGACATCATTGATGCACGGAATGCCGGCGAGCCATTTCAATCAATATATGACTTTGTGGAACGTGTGCCTCTTTCAGGACTTAATCGTCGCACATTCGAGGCATTAGCAACTGCCGGAGCATTTGACTGTTTTACTGAAATCAAACGTGAAGACTTTTTCTTAAAAAACAAAAAGGACGAAAGTTTTTCGGAACAGATATTGCGATATGGGCAGTTATACCAAAATGCCTCGCAAGCACAAAGCGTATCACTCTTTGGCGACGATGATGCGACTCTAAACCTCGCAGGACGACCCGAAATCAAACCTGCCGAAGAGTGGCCAAATGCTGAAAAATTAGAGAAAGAGCGTGAATTAGTGGGCATGTTTTTATCTGCACATCCTCTCGACACCTATTACATGGAATTAAACTATGGTTGCAACTCAAGCATCAAAGCCAAAGAAGAGACCGTCCCCGAAGAAGACAAAGAACTTACTTTTGGAGGAATGGTTGTTAGTTTCCAAGAGCGGCCATCTCGCAGAGGAGGTATGTTTGGCATTCTCAAACTTGAGGATTATACCGGTAGCACCGAAATTATGCTCTTCGGGCAACAATACATTGACTTTAGCCGCTATGGTCGCCCGGGAACTCCAATTTTTGTTACCGGGAAATATCAAAAACGATACAATTCAGAAGAGTTGCGATTTAATATCACAAACATTCGACTATTACAAGATGTCAAAGGGCAATTGCTCTCAGGTATTACCATAAAGCTAAACACTCAAATGGTTAATGATAACTTAATGGACGTATTAGAAGAACATATTGCATCTTCAACCGACAATCATCATCCATTATCATTTATAGTTTTTGACCCCGAAATTAATCGCTCGATAAAACTTTCTTCTACAAAAACAATTCCATTGAATCGAGAATTAACCACAAAGCTCGAAAGTATGGATATCGAATTTATAGTTGAACGACAATAACAATAAAACAATAACAACAAATAATCACATTAATAACTTAAAAATTTACAAAAATGGCTTTTACATTTACTGACGAAAACGTAAACGAAATCATCGAATCGGGTAAACCCGTAGTAATTGACTTTTGGGCAACTTGGTGTGGACCATGCGTAGCAATGGGTCCTATTATCGACGAACTTGCTACTCAATACGACGGACAAGTCGTAATTGGCAAATACAACGTTGAAGAAGAAAGTGACTTCAGTACCGACAATCGCATAATGTCGCTACCAACAATTTTATTCTTCAAAGATGGCAAAAAAACAGCTATTCGTTTAGCAGGTTCTCAATCAAAAGAAACTATCGAAGAAAAAATCAAAGAATTATTGGCATTATAATTCTCATCTAAACTCATTTAGACGGCACATCGATACCTCTATGACAGGTTTCTAAATAAGCGATACTGAATTAATATTTATATAAGAACTAAACTAATGACAATAATATAGAAGTTGACCCACTTTTTCTAACCGAAAGGTGGGTCAACTTCTATATTATTGTCTAAAAAACTTTTAAATCAATTTTTCTAAATCGCGAGTGTTTTTCAACAATTCCTCATCGGGAATTTCATAATTAGTCAAGTCTCCGGCAAAATAACGATCGTATGACGCCATATCTATCAAGCCATGTCCTGAAAGGTTAAACAAGATTGTTTTCTTAACACCTTCTTCCTTGGCTTTTAATGCTTCGCGAATAGCCGCAGAGATTGCATGCGAACTTTCAGGGGCTGGAATAATCCCCTCGCTTTGTGCAAACATCGTCGCGGCCTTAAACGTTTCAAGTTGCGGAATATCCACAGCCTCAATCAATCCATCTTCAATCAATTGACTTGGCACAGACCCTGCTCCATGATAACGAAGACCTCCGGCATGAATATTTGCAGGCGAAAAATTATGTCCAAGTGTTCGCATTGGAATCATAGGCGTATATCCGGCTTCATCGCCAAAGTCGTATTGAAACACCCCTCGCGTCAATTTAGGACATGACGCAGGCTCAGCTGCAATAAATCGAGTATTACGTTCTCCTGAGAAATTATGACGAATAAAAGGATATGTAATACCACTAAAGTTACTACCACCACCAAAACAGCCTATCACAATATCGGGATACTCTCCAGCCATTCCCATTTGCTTTTCAGCCTCAAGGCCGATAACGGTTTGGTGCAACGACACGTGATTCAACACCGAGCCAAGCGTATATTTACAATTAGGGGTAGCCATAGCCAATTCCACCGCCTCAGATATTGCCATACCAAGAGAACCCTGATAATTTGGATTATCTGTCAACATTTTACGTCCGGCACGCGTTGACATACTTGGCGATGCAATAACTTGTGCACCATAGGTTTGCATAATTGAACGACGATATGGTTTTTGATGATACGACACTTTAACCATATACACAGCCAACTCCAATCCAAAGTGTTTTGCAGCAAGCGAAAGAGCTGCCCCCCATTGACCGGCTCCGGTCTCCGTAGTAATGTTGGTTACGCCCTCTTTTTTACAATAATAAGCCTGCGGAATTGCCGAATTGAGCTTATGAGAACCAACCGGACTAACACTTTCGTTCTTGAAATATATGTGAGCAGGCGTATCAAGTAATTTTTCCAAACCACGAGCACGCACCAATGGCGTAGGACGCCAAATTTTATACATATCACGAACCTCTTCGGGAATTTCAATCCAACGATCGGTTTCATTCAATTCTTGTTTAACTACTTCTTTCGCAAAAATAGGATATAAATCCTCTTCCTTAAAAGGTTGTTTTGTTTTAGGGTTAAGGATAGGACGTGGCTTTGTGGGCATATCGGGCAACACATTATACCATGCTGTGGGAATATCCTTTTCACTTAAAATATACTTTTTTGATTCCATTCTCTGTATATTTATTAAATATTTATTCTGTTTTACTCCGTTTTTTCAATATTTACTGCAAAGGAATAAAAAAATATTCATTTTTCAAAATATAATTACACTAAATTAGCACTTTATTAATTATATATCATTAAATTTGCATACATATACCTTATTTTACTTTTGATTTATACAAATAGCTAACATTATTACACATTATTATATTAGAACTGCATGGCACAACACAACGAAACTGGACAATGGGGCGAAGTACTTGCTTGCGAAAAACTAATTATTGAAGGATATACAATATGCCAACGCAATATGCGTATAGGACACTACGAAATCGACATCATTGCAACAAAAGGGAATCGCATTATTTTTGTAGAAGTAAAAACTCGTACTAACCCCAATCACGACCCACTTGAAGCCATCGACAATAAAAAAATTGCACGCATGACAAGAGCTGCAAATGCATACGTCATTGCTTATAACATTCCCCACGAAGTGCAGTTTGACATCATTACTATAATAGGAACACCTGAGAACTATACAATTGAGCACATTCCCGATGCATTCACTGCCCCACTAACATCATCTCGTTGACAAATTTCACAAAAATTATGTAATAAAACATCACTATTGCCGTTTTATAATAGAAACATTAAAAATCTAAGATGAAACGTGTAACAACGGTTATTGTCAATTACCGACTTAAATACTTTTTAGAGCAGACCCTACTCTCTGTTGAAGAAGCTTACACAGAGGTAGATGGTCGCACCATTGTTATTGACAATAATTCGGGCGATGACAGCGTTGATTTCCTTGAGGAACGTTTCCCATCGGTTACATTTATTCGCAATAAAGAGAATGTAGGATTTGCAAAAGCCAACAATCAAGGTTTTGCTCTATCCGACACCGATTTTATTTTAGTTCTAAATCCCGACACAATCATTGGTAGCGACACCCTCAAAGACGCAGTAAAATGGATGGACGAACACCCTGAATGCGGTGCAATTGGAGTAAAAATGGTTGACGGCAACGGCTATTTTTTACCCGAATCAAAACGATCATTCCCATCAACTTGGAATTCATTTTGCAAACTATTCGGATTGTCATCTATATTTCCGAAATCTCGACTCTTTGCTCGCTATCATTTGCGTTACCTCGACAAAGAGCAACCACACAAAGTTCCTGTTCTTGCCGGAGCATTTATGCTCCTACGCACCGATCTAACAAAAAAGGTAGGAGGTTTTGACGAAGACTTCTTTATGTATGGCGAAGATATGGATCTCTCATATCGCATGATTACCGATGCAATGTGCAATTATTATCTTCCAATACCTATTATTCATTATAAGGGAGAGTGCACCAAAACTGAATCGCTCAACTACGTTAAGATTTTCTATGAAGCGATGCACATATTTTATCGCAAGCACTACCCTCGTAGCTCATGGTTTAACAAAATAGTTGTCAAAACTGCAATTGTGTTTCGCATGTGCATCAGTGCAATTTCCACTAAATTAATCAAGCCTATATCACAACAATTCAAACGCAACGCAAAAGCCTGCGACACATACATCGTAAGCCATCGTCCAAATGAAATAGTAAACATCATTGAGTCAGAAGGTTTTTCAAGCAATAATATATTCAAATTCAATTCAATTGACGCTATTCCTACTCTCAACAAATGTGCCAACATCATTCTTGATGACCGCGAAATGAATTATCAATCAATCATTAATACTATAATCGAAAACAAAAAACGCACACATTTCTTCCATATATATTCAAGCCGAAACAATATCATCATTTCGCCCAAAAAGCAACGCTGACAAAATTCCACAAGATCCCATCATTTGCTTAATTTATTAGTTTTTTCAATTTGAATGCATATTTATTGTTATTTTAATTGAAAATTAATAATTTTGCATATATAGTGTTCGTAATCTATACCATAAAACATCATAAACTTAATTATCATGAAAAAAATTCTACTCATGACTGCTGCATTAGTTATTGGAGGACAATTTCTTGTAGCACAAAATTCCAAAAGTGGCATTCTTTCAAATGTTACACGATTAACGAATGACAACGTTAAGTATGAAAACCCACGTTGGTCGCCCGATGGCACAAAAATTGCATTCACTCAATTTGGGTATGATGGACTTTACATCATGAATGCCAACGGTTCCGCAAAAGAACAAATTTTATCATCTTCAGGCGTTGGATATATGTTCCAATGGAGTGCCGATAGTAAAGAAATCTTGGTTAGAGACACTCGTTGGCTTGAAACTGCAGATGGAGCAATGCGCGCACACGCAGCATGGGCAGTAAACTCAACAAATGGCACAACCACACGCATGTCGGAAGATGCCGAATATATGCAACCTGCAGCTTGGCGCTATACCAACGGCGTTAAAAGCATCGTAGCTCCCGACACAAAAGTATTAAAACCTAGCCTCACTCCATTGAGCAAAACAATGGCAAAAACTCTTGCTGGCAACAAATTTATCAATACAAGTTTTATTACTGACTTTGAGCACCTTTATATAGTTGATGCACTTGGCAACAAACGCGTACTCAACGAAGGCCCCTCATTCTGCCCTGCCCTTTCGCCTGATGGCAAGAAGGTCGTTTTCAATCAAATGGATGATATTTGCGTCATAAACGTAGATGGAACTGGTAAAAAAATTATCGGTCGAGGATTTAACCCAACATGGGTAAATAACAGCCAAATCATTTTTGAAAAAACTGAAGATGATGGTCACGAATACACCGCTGGCGAACTTTATATCATGAATGCCGATGGCAATAATGTAAAGGCACTCACTGCTACTTCAAATCGCATTGAGATGAATCCTTGCATTTCTCCTGACGGTAGCAAAATCGTGTTCACTTCATTTACAGATGGTCAAATTTATGTTGCCGACCTTAAATAATCAACCTTAAAAAACTACCATTATGAAAAAGATATTTTCAATAATAGCATTATTT
>CAJGDJ010000057.1 GCA_904502025.1 uncultured Muribaculaceae bacterium | reverse complement strand
TAAAAATCAACGAATTATAAAAATAATTTAAGGTTTTTTATTGCATAAAATGTATGTTTCACGGCAAGTGAACACATTTCACGGAGAGATAGATAAAAGAATATCAATAAATTAGCGATTTTTGCATCTCTCTTATTAAGAGAGGAGTTCTTAGGAGAACTGAGACTGCCGGGGCTAATCTTTGACACGGCACGCTGTGTCCCTACCACCTCACCATAATTCCAACAGGTATAATAGCTTCGGTAATTATATGTTGGCACAAAGTTGAGCATTAACCCCCTCCCGGCTACGCCGTAGCTACGATGAGTCTCGCAATCGTGTACCAGCAAGCAGACTTTACCCCTCCGTCACTTCGTGACACCTCCCCTAAAAATTTTTCAAATTTTCAGAGGAGGAGTTTGGCTCACTCGTGAGCTCTTCGAGGTTCCCCTAATTTTTTTTCAAATTTTCAAGGGAGGAATGTTGCTTTTTGTCTAAAATTGGGGGGGAATTGCGTAAATCTGAAAAACTTTACTTAATTTTACGGCTCAATTTAGTATTTAACTTTTGACAATGGACAATAACAAGCCAAAAGATGATGAACAATTGGTGGCTCGCTTGCGAGAGCCATCGACTTGTCGTGAGGCTTTTGGAGATGTGATACGTATCTATAGCGAACCTCTATATTGGCAAATTCGTCGCATGGTAAATAATCATGACGATGCCAATGATTTGTTGCAAAACACATTTATGAAAGCGTGGGGAGCAATCGAAAATTTCAGAGGCGAAGCAAAACTATCGACATGGCTACACAAAATTGCCATTAATGAAAGTATCACATTTCTTGAGAAAGAACGCAAACGTCTCAATATATCTCTCGACGATGAGGAGTCATTTCTCATCAATACGATTGAAGCCGATGAGAATATCGACGGAGATGAACTCGCATTAAAACTACGTAAAGCAATCGCGTCGCTTCCCGAAAAGCAACGTTTAGTGTTTAACATGAAATACTATGACGAGATGAAATATGAACAGATGTCGGAAATACTTGGCACATCAGTGGGTGCGCTGAAAGCATCATACCATCTTGCCGTGAAAAAAATTGAGCAATTTTTTGAAGACAACGATTAAACCTTTTTCACTCATTGTAGTCATAAGTAACAAATAATCTCCCCCTCTATATGAAAGAAGATAAGAAGATATTAGACAAGGTGAATCGCAATTCGGGCATGACTGTTCCCGAAAATTACTTTGCCGACTTTGCCGAAAAGATGATGCAAAATCTTCCCGAAAAGCAAGAACCAATCATTGCAAAACCACCAACAGCATGGCAACGTGTGAGAGCTTATGTGTATCTCGTCGCAATGTTTGCCGGCATCTGGTGTATGGTTAAGATGGTTGACCTCATGGGTTCAAATACCCCTGGCACCCCTGCATCGGTTGCACAATCGGAACAAATTTTGGCACAAGCCATTGAAGATGAGTCGTTCATCGACGAATATTGCTACGATGGCGTTGATGAATATTCTCTTCTTGAAAGCATGTATGAAGATGGCTTTGACTCCGAAACTTTAGCATTTGAATCACATTCTAATTAATAACACATGAAAAGAATTTTATTTACCATATTAGTTGTTGCATTTTTCGCTCCAATAAATTCCACAGTAGCGAAAAACAAGAAAAAAGCCGACCGCAAAGAATGGTTTGCTAAAGTGCGTGAACACAAACATGATTTCATTGAAGATGAGCTTGACCTCACCGATGCTCAAGAGACTAAATTCTTCCTCATCTATGATGCAATGGAAGATGAACTACTCAAGTTACAACGTGAAACTCGAAAACTCGAAAGACAAGTTGCCGATAAAAAAGCTACCGATGTTGAATATGATGCCGCAACTAAAGCAATCATTGAACTCAAGAAGAAGGAAGCTGATATTGAGTTGAAATACTTTGACAAATTCAAAACTGTTCTATCAAGCAAGCAACTATTTGAGCTCAAAAGAGCAGAGAAGAAATTCACTCGCAAAATAATGAATGCACACAACAAAAAGCACAAAAAGGATTAACGAAAGTTACACTAACTCTCCAAATTTATAAAAATACTTTCTTCAACTTAAACCTTAAGGACTCCCCTATGTTATTCCTTAAGGTTTTTGTTTTTTAACTCAACTTCGATTATCATGAGAACCCTCATAAAAATATCATTGGTTTTAATTTATTCTATCTTTTGGAGTATAAACACATCAGCCAAAGATAGTTCAAAACCCGATTTTGCATATCCCCAACAAGTTATTGAGCATGCTAATACAAACCTCAATAAGGCATTGAAAGATGGCAACGGCAATGCTGTTGTGAGGTCGCTCATAGATTATCTTATAGCTCAATCACTCATCGACACCGACAGTCTACAACCGGTCATCAATAAAATTGAAAAAGTTACCGACTCTGAAAATAACCCTTGCACAAAAGCACTGCTCAACACCCTACTCATTGAGTTATATACCGATATATATACACAAAACAGCTATCGCTACAACCAACGAACAAATGTAAGTACCACCACTTCACTCGACATCTCCCAATGGAGCCGTAAAGATTTTGAACAAAAAGTGTTCTCACTATGCGATGAAGCACTAAAAGATTCTGACGCTCTCAAAAAATCTAAATTAAACAATTACAGCGACATCATAACACACAACAACCTGACATATACATATTACCCTACTCTTTATGACTTCGTCACAAGTCGATTAATTAGCAATATCGCCACATTTTGGGGCAACAACATCTATTACAATGAGATTCTTCCACTCAACTTGTTCATAACATCGCCAATAAATAGCAACAACCCCTATTATAATCGTATATTTTTATTATACAAAGAAATTCTCACTTTTCACCAAAACGACATCGCACCTCTTATTCATTGGGATATTGAAAGAATTTCACGCAGCTATAACGACTACCCGATTGTGCCACGTGAGAGCAATGAAGATTCAGACCTGGTGCAAAAGCACAGGGCTCTACAATATCTTTACAATACATATAAACACTCTGAATATGCGTCATTGGTATTAATTCATCTATGGGACAAAAATTTATATCAACAATTAAACATTTCTAATATTGTTGCTTTTCACACACTGCTAAACAAACGATTAGACCAATTTCCTGCATTTAGTGGCAATTGCGAAATAAACAACATTCTTAATGAAATTGAGCGTCAAAGAATCTCACTTAATTTCAATCATCAAATAGTTCCAAACGACACTTTGTCAATCATTTTATCTAACGACAATTGCAAATCTTTAAGAGTTGAAATATTACGTCTGCCTGAAGACATCAAATCAAGCAGATATTCATTAAAAAAAGGAGCCAATCCTCAAGTATATAAATCATTTGACCTCACTTATAAAAACAACATCCCATTTTCGATAAACGACACATTAAAAATCACTATATCACAACCGGGGTATTATACAGTTATTGCTTATAACGATGACATTAAAAAAAATCTCAATAACCTCGACATTCTATATTGTTCAGAGTTTACAAGCATTTCAACCAATCAATTCGACGATGATTATAGAATTTGGGTATTAAATGCAAAATCGGGAAAAGTAATCAACAACGCCAATATCAAAATATTTAGCAATACCAACCAAACTGCAAAGAACGACACCTCGTTTACCGTAAAATCCACTCACGACGGCAAAATAAAATTAGAAAATAAAAACTACGGTCAATATTACTACTCAATAGTCAAAGGAAACGATAAATACTCTCCACAAAACTATTTTTACATACAACGAACACAAACAGATACAACTTGGATCGACAGAGCAAATTGCTTCACCTCGCTTCCTTTATATCACCCAGGCGACACCGTAGCATGGAGTGCGGTTGTATATAGCTATAAAAATGATATTTCTAAACTTGCGTCAAACAAATCATATACAATTTCTTTTCGTGATGCAAACTATATGCAAATTGACACCGCAATTGTTACAACCGATAATTTTGGTCGCATCGAGGGAAAATTTGTCATTCCAACCGACCGTTTGACCGGTAATTATTCAATAAACATAATAGGTAATTTCAACCGAAATGTAGCCTACTCATCGTTTATGGTAAGCGATTATAAACTACCTACTTTCGACATAAAAATCATCGACATCTCAAAACAAGAAAATGGCAGCTATATCATTGACGGCGAAGCTCGTTCGTTCTCAGGTTTTGCATTAAACGATGCCACTATCAAATTAAATCTTTTGGCTCGAGAATACCAATTCTATAATACTGTTCCTTTCACATCAATTCTCAGCGATTCCACCACTACAGACAACAATGGCAAATTCTCATTTGAGATTTCAATACCCGACTTAAACTATTGGAAAAAAACTTTATACAATGCCGAAATTACAGCAATATCATCAATAGGAGAATCTCAAAATACACATAAGATTTTCACCACCGGAAATTCATTCTATATTTCTCCATTCACGCTTGGTGCTGAACCGATTGAAATTTCACGTAACACAAAATTAAACGTAACTTTACATTCTATTTCAGGGAATACCATTGATGGTATGATATATTATTCAATCGTTAATGACTCTGACGATATAATCAAAAATGGTTCATTTTCATCATCAAACCCAATTGTTGATTGGAGCAATGTTGCAAGTGGGGAATATAAACTAAAATTATTCTCCATAGCCCCCACTGCCACAGATACCATTTCGGAAGATATTCGATTATATCGCACTTCCGATGCAATGCCTCCTATTAGCAACGGTCTGTGGATACAGCACAATAAATATACCATAACAAAAGACAACTCAGTTGAATTTTATTATGGCTCCACTTTCAATGAGGGAGAAATATTATACCTGTTATACGACAACGAAAAGATATATGATCAACGATGGATTAAAGTCAAAGCCGGAATACATAAATCTCGAATACTGCTTCCTAAAAACCTTAATGAAGCCACCATTAAATTAATCGCCATAAATAATTACAATAGTTATTCGGTTAAAGCCTACGTAAATCGTGCAAACACCAATAATTCTATTAAAATAACCGCACAATCATTCCGCGACAAAATTACACCCGGCAGTGAAGAGCAATGGACTTTTAATGTTTCTGACGCTAATGGCATTGGAAAAGAATCGGCTATTATCTTTGACATGTATTCTATGGCAATTCAAAAAATCAAATCTAATGATTTCAATTTGCGATTCTACATACCATCAAGATATGCCGACTTTAATATGCCCCACTTTTTTAACAATAGTTCCAACGAATATAGCAAATTATTAAACAATCATCAATGCGAAGAAATTAATAAACCTCTATTTGACACCTACGGTAATCTATTAATTGGTGGAAATCATTATATCTATGGCTCAATGATACGTGCCAATTCTTCAAACATTTCAATGCAAAGTTTAGCAAAAAAAACTGCAGGAGTTGAAGTTAACGTTGAAGAAAGTGTCGATATTTACAACAGCGACGCTTATGAAACAAAACCAACACAGGCTTTAGGCAATACTACCGACAATGCTGATTTGCCAAACATCGCTTTACGCGAAAATGAATCGCCATTGGCATTTTTCCGTCCCATGCTCACAACCGACACTATCGGCAATTTAACATTTTCATTCACTGTCCCCAATGCTAACACCACATGGCTTTTCAATGCCATTGCATTTAATCACGACATGAAAGTGGCTTCATTTACTCGCGATGTGCTTGCCAACAAACCTATAATGGTGCAACCCAATATGCCTCGATTCTTACGCAATGGGGATAATACCACGATAAAAGCATCAGTAATGAATAATAGTGATAGCACTATGGCAATTACCACCATTATTGAACTTTTTGACCCCACTAATGCTAAAACGATTAATTCATATCGCCAAACCGATATTCTCGATGCATCACAAACTGCCATAGCATCGATTAATCTATCTGCTCCAACCGATGCCACAATGATAGGTTATCGCATTAAAGCTTTCTGCGACAACTTTGGCGACGGAGAACAATCGCTAATCCCAATTCTTCCTGCATCGTCTCCCATTATTGAATCAACCACATTCTATATCGATGCTAATGAGCATAGTTACATCAAACAGCTCCCATCAATGACATCTGATGCCAAGGTTACGCTTGAGTTTTGCGAAAATCCCACATGGTATGCAGTAACAGCTCTACCCGGACTTAATCAAAATCAATCTCGCACATCAATCTCGGCTGCAATGGCTATTTATTCAACAGCAATTGCCGACGGCATTATTCGACAAAATCCACAAATTGCCACTGCTCTATATGAATGGCAACACTCCGATAAAAACGATTCTACACTCGTGTCGATGTTAAGTCGCAACGAAGACCTCAAAAACATGCTATTGTGTGCCACACCTTGGGTACAAAATGCCGAAAACGACACTGAACGCATGGCTCGCCTATCGCTCCTATTCAACAAGAAAGAGATTAAAGCTAATATTAACAAAAACATTCATCTCCTCGCCACACTTCAACGCAACGGTGGCGGTTGGGCTTGGATTGCTGAATGCAATGAAGCTTCATCGTGGGCAACTCTATCAATACTTGAAAATTTAGGTCATTTGAAACAATTAGGTTTTTTACCCAATGACCAAAAACTCAACTCAATGATTAAGAATGCTTTGAAATACATCGATGCCGAATATGCTCAACTATATAAAAAATATCCCAAAGGAGATTATAGTCGATACGTTTTGATTCGCGACATGTTCCCCGAACAAAAACAATCAACCGTAGCAAAAAACGTTACGAATGCCACAATTCAACAAATTATCAGCAATTGGAAACAATATTCTCTCGTAAAAAAAGCCACCTCAGCCATTATCCTAAACAACAATGGCTACAACTCTTCGGCTCGTAGCATTCTAAATTCGCTCAACGAATTCGCCCAATCAACTCCAGCTCGTGGAATGTGGTGGCCAACGATTGAAAATAGTTCAGATTGGGCCATTGATAAAATTCTTTCGCACGCCAACATACTTGATGCATATCATCAAATCACTCCCAACAATCGCGACATCGACAAAATGCGTCAATGGCTCATAATCAACAAAGAAGCCAATGATTGGGGCAGTTCTTCGGCTACAAGTTATGTGATATATACCTTGCTCAACACTGGCACTCAATGGATTCAACAGTCATTGGGCTGTGAAATAATGCTCAATAACGAGAATATCACGCCTAGCCGTTTTGACAACATCACAGGGCATATAAAAACCGACATTTCAAAGCTCGCTCCATCAGGCAAAAAACTTGCCATAGCCAAACATGGCAGTCAACCTGCTTGGGGAGCTATATATCGTCAATACAACGCCGACATGAACAGCATTGAATCAGTTGCCGGAAACGATATCTCAATCGAGAAAACTCTATTAAAAAAACAGGGCAACTCATGGGTAGAAACAGCCGACTATAACGTAGGGGACATTGTAAAAGTTCAACTCACCATTAAAGTGAAACGCGACATTGAATATGTGACAATCACCGACGAACGAGCAGCATGTTTTGAACCTACCGAACAACTGCCTCGCCCCATCTTTGCCGAAGGGATATGTTTCTATCGTGAAAATCGCGATGATGCCACTAACATTTTCGTGAATAATCTTCCTAAAGGCACCTATCTGCTCACCTACGATATGTATGTCAACAACGAGGGTAAATTTGCATCGGGTATAGCAACTATTCAGAGCCAATATGCCCCACAAATCACAGCACACTCGGCAGGAAATTTGCTCAACATCTCGGCTCAATAAGAATATATCACGTAGAGGGGAATATGCGATATTGCATATTCCCCTCATATTTTACGCATATAAATACATACCATATCCTGTTTACAAAACAATCTACAATCCTATATTTTCCCAATAAACATCACCTCCACACTAAAAAATAATATATTAAAATTCCAATAAAAATGGCATTTCATCGGTACTTTTGAGTTTTTTGACGTTAAAGATTTATAACACTATTTTATTCTTTTTGCAAATTTCATAAATTTTCTTATTTTTGCAAGATAAATATATATTGCATAATTGTGCAATTACATATATTTTGCATATAAATACTAACAATCAAATTTAATTACAAATAAAAAGATATACCATGCAAAAATTTGCTATACGACTAATCCTTGCAATAACTATACTTCTTTCCATTCATCAAAATTCATTAGCCGACACCTACCCCAAACGCGAAATGCGCGCAGGTTGGATTGCGACTGTGTGGAATCTTGACTGGCCCAAAGGCACTGATGGCAAAGCATATTATGACACATCGTCCGCTCGATCTACAAACCAAAAGACTTATCTCCGAAATATGATTCAAAACTTGAAAGCAACTGGCTTTAATGCTGTAAACTTTCAAGTGAGAGGAATGTGCGATGCAATGTATAAATCAAGCTATGAACCTTGGTCATCAGCATTAACAAATACTCGAGGCAAAGCCCCTTCAAATGATTGGGACCCTCTTGCTTATTGTATCGAAGTGTGCCACGAATTAGGGATGGAATGCCATGCTTGGGTAAACCCTTTCCGTTTTTCAACAAGTACAACGCTACCTTCCACAACTAACGACATGACATTACGCAACAATGGTTGGATTATAACTCACGGAAGCACATCGGTTTTAAATCCGGCTATAGAAGACGCTCGTAATTATATAGTTGAGAGTATCTGTAAAGAAATTCTCTTAAATTATGATATTGATGGGATGGTTTGGGACGATTATTTCTACCCCAACGGAATTCCTTCAACATCAGACGCTCAAGATTATTCCAACTACCAAAGCTACAAAAACGCAGGTGGTACAATGTCAATTGGCGATTGGCGTCGCAACAATGTAAACACAACTGTAAAAATGGCTTTCGACATGATACAACGCGAAAAGCCATATGTAAAATTTGGTATCGCACCTGCTGGTGTTGCCAATGAAGGTGCTAGAGCTCATGGCATTGAGCCCGCAAAAATTGCATCAAATGGGTATCAATATAATGGTATTTTTGCCGATCCTTGCGCTTGGATTATTGATGGATACATCGACTACATCTCACCCCAATTATATTGGCCATCATATCACGAGTCGGCACCTTTCAACCCTCTATGTGAATGGTGGAATAATTTGGGCAATGACTATGGTGTCCAATGCTACATAAGCATTGATATTGCTAGCAGCGTAGAAGAATGGACCAATTCTGCCAGCAATTATGAAGAGCGCTTAAATCAAATAGCCCAAGTTCGCGCAACATCAGTTGATTTTAATCCTGGACAAGTTTTCTACTCTGCAGGATATTTAAATGGGCCTAACACATCTGGTTTTGGAGAATATCTTAAACAAAACGTATATCAATATCAAGCAATTACTCCCAAAATAGTCAGAACTAATGAACAACAGTTGTTGGTAAATCCCGGCAAAGTTTCTAACCTTGCATTAAATAGTTCAACACTTTCGTGGACAGCAGT
>CAJGDJ010000056.1 GCA_904502025.1 uncultured Muribaculaceae bacterium | reverse complement strand
GTCCTCATGATTTATCCATTATTCAAAAAAAATTAAACAATCGCCCGCGTAAAAAATTAAATTTTAATAATCCTAAATGTGCTTTCTTCAATCATTTTATTTAATTTCGCACTTGCTTGTTTAATCTGCGGTCCCCAGTGGACTCTCTTTTCTTTTTATGGGACATTGAGAGGTGTAAAATTGCAAAAATTAACTAAAATGACGTATAACTTAAAAAAAAGATGTATATTTGCACACCATTTGCGGTAATAGCTCAGTTGGTAGAGCATCAGCTTCCCAAGCTGAGGGTCGCGAGTTCGAGTCTCGTTTACCGCTCTTCCGTAAGACAAAGACTAATATAAAACAAGAAGAAAGCCTCTCACTGTTGAAGTGCGAGGCTTTTGCTATAAATGAGAATATCACTCGTTGATTAGTGCTTGTGCTCGTTGCAATTGTTGTGGTTGTGATGTTCATGCTCATGGTTATGAGCTTCAGAACATTCTTTAACCCCTAACTTTATTGCTGTGATTGAGTCATGAGCCATTTCTCCATGATGATGGTGCTCAATGAAAATCGATACAGTATCACCTGCTTGCCATGCTGCAATTTGGTCTTGATTTGATTTAGAGTAATCAAATTCTTTGGGCTCACACCCTGGGATTGTTGTAACAGTGATTTTCCCTGAGGCATAATTGCCCTCTTGAGCCACACCTATAATAATTGTGTTATTATGATGATGTTCATGTGTGGTGCAGGTTGTTGTGTCGTGGCTGGCTTCAGAAGCCGATTTGTCGGCTCCTGAAGATGCACACGAAGATATCGCAAGAGTTAAGGCAGCAATGCCCATTAATCTAATTGAGTTCATTAGAGAAGTGAAGAAAGATTGAAGTTTGTAAATTCAACGTCCTTAAGAGCTTTTGCAGCAATGCTGCTATCAAGTTTAGATGCTTGACGCAAGTTGCTGATAATCATTTGCTCATTGTTGGTGCGAGCTCCGAGTACAGCCATTAGATAATGAGTTGTAGCATCAGGAGCTGTGATTGATGCAAGAGTGCGTTTTGCTTTGCTGTAATCTTTTGTAAGAATTTGTGCAAGTGCGGCATTGTTTGTTTTGCTATCGCCAAACGCTTTTACTGCTGCGTTGTAGTTGCCTGTTTTGAGGTGATAAACACCGAGGGCATCGCCAAGAGCATCGATACCACCAGCATTGCCAAGTTGTTCGTTAGCATTATTGTAATCTCCATTAACCATTGAGATGAGGCCAAGGTTCATGTTGGCTTCTCCGTTTGATGTGAGATTAGATGCTTTTTTGAAATTGGCAGCAGCCGAAGTATAGTCTTTTGCAACGAATTGGCAAGCTCCGAGATTATTGAATGCACGATAATCGTCGCCATATATATTTGCTGCGGTTTGATAAATTTCAGCTTTTTTGTTGTTGTCATTTGTTAGAGTAGCACAATAAAGCAATTCATCAATAGTCAATGATTTAGGATTGTTTTCAAATGCTTCTTGAATTTGTTCATCGCTTTTGCCAATTACGTCAACGGTGGCAGTGAGGCGAGAATAACGAAGTTGGGGAAGAATTTCAATAGCGAGTTGGTCGAAAACCGACGATAGATTACGAATTTCTTTTTCTCTCACTTCGGGATCTTTATACATTGAAAGAACGCTGAGAATAAGCTCTTTGTCTTGAATGTTGCTTTCTGAAACGAGTTTTTGGAAGCCTTCCCAGTCTTGAGCTGTAAATTGTGCTGTTAGTTCTCCAAAGTTTGTGATTTTTTCGTTTTTGAGGTGCTTTTCAAGATAAGCACTTGTGTTCTTTTCGCGTTTTGCGGCAAGTTTTTCGTTGAATTCAACACCACCTTCGGGCGAAGCGTATGAAGAAATGTTGATTTCTTTGATTTGACGAGAGTTGTCGGCACTTGCGTTTGCGAGGTTTTTGTTGAACGATTGCATCGCTTCGCTACGTAATTCCCCATCGCGAATATTTGCTTGGTTGATAAGGAACTTGATGTCGGCTGAGTATTTCTCATTGATGATGCGTTGGAATTTGTCGGGAGCAATAGCCGGAGCAGTTGTTGCTACATTGGCAATTGTTGCGGTGGTATTGATTCCTTCTGTAACTTTTACGCGTGGAAGTGTGTATTCTTTCTTCCCTTGTTTTACATCGAAGTTAAGATATAAAATAGCGTCTTCCATGTTGGGTTGATAGTCATACGAGAAAGGCACAGAAATATAGCCCCCCTTTTCATAGTTGACAGTAGGGTTGTTGCCACGCACTTTTTCCCCTTGGAATGTGTAGGGAAGAGATGATAACTCAGTGCCGTTTACGCTGAGAGTTGGGGTAACGGTAACTTCAGCATTTTTTGCAAATACTTTTGCAGGAATTTTTCCGGTAACAGTGCCGGGAACTTTGTTTGCCGAAACTTCAAGTGGTTCAGGAGTAACGGAGAAATAATTGCTGTCAAATTGAGCAATCTTTTTGTTGCAGCCGGTAAGAACCAATGCACCACCCATAATGAGTGAGAAAATAAGTTTTTTGTTCATAAGTATTAATAATTTGATGTGTTAAATTTTGTCGATATAATTACATTTATTAATGTGCAAAAATAGTAATAAAAAACGAATTTGAGATTCTTTTTTTATTAAGATGTGTCAAAATTGAAAGAAAAGATGTTTAAGTGATGAAAAACTGAATAATTATATTTAATTTTGTTGCATAAAAGATGAAAAATCGGGCAATATAACCCTATTTCAAATAAGTGAAAAATTGTTTAATCTGATTATTTAATTTATAGCCGATGAGAAAATGGCGTATTGATGATAGTGCTGAATTGTACAACATCAACGGGTGGGGATTGAAATATTTTTCAATCAATGAAAAAGGTCATGTGGCAGTTACTCCTAAAGAAGGATATGCTTCGGTTGACTTGAAAGAGGTAATGGACGAGTTGCAGGTACGCGACATTACATCGCCTGTGCTGTTGCGTTTTCCCGACATTTTGGATAATCGCATTGAAAAAATATCGCGTTGTTTCAAGCAAGCCGCTGAAGAATATAACTATCAAGCCCAAAACTTCTTGATTTATCCTATTAAGGTTAATCAAATGCGTCCTGTTGTAGAGGAGCTTGTTACTCATGGTAAAAAATTCAATATCGGACTTGAAGCAGGGTCAAAACCCGAATTACATGCAGTGTTGGCAACTAATATTGCCGAGAATGCACTCATTATATGTAATGGCTACAAAGACGAGGATTATATCGAACTCGCACTCTTGGCACAAAAGATGGGGCGTCGCATCTATCTTGTTGTGGAAAAACTCAATGAGTTGCGATTGATTGCTGAAATCTCGAAACGCATAAATATAAAGCCAAATATTGGCATTCGCATCAAATTATCATCATCGGGCTCGGGTAAATGGGAAGAGTCGGGTGGCGATCAATCAAAATTTGGACTCAATTCAAGTGAACTTCTTGAAGCACTCGACTATCTTGAAAAGAAAGAGATGGGAGAGTGTCTTAAATTCATACATTTCCATATCGGAAGCCAAATTACAAAAATTCGTCGCATAAAAAATGCACTGCGTGAGGCTATGCAGTTTTATGTGCAATTATCAAAGTTGGGCTTCAATATTGAGTTTGTCGATATAGGTGGTGGGCTTGGTGTCGATTATGATGGCACTCGCAGCTCGGCAAGTGAAAGTAGCATGAATTATTCTATTCAAGAATATGCCAACGACGCAATTTCGGCATTGGTTGATGCGTGTGTAAAAAATGACTTGAAGCAGCCAAATATTATCACCGAGAGTGGTCGCTCACTATCGGCTCACCACTCGGTGCTTGTGTTTGAGGTGCTTGAAACAGCCTCGCAGCCGATTTGGAGAGAAACTGAAGAAATAGATGAAAACAGCCATGAATTGGCTCGTGAATTATATGAGATATGGGATAAATTGAGCCAGGCACGGTTGGTTGAAAGTTGGCACGACGCTCTCGAAATTCGTGAAACAGCTCTCGACTTGTTTAGTCTTGGAATGCTCGATTTACGCACACGTGCTCAAATTGAAAAATTGTTCTGGTCGATAGCGCGTGAAGTGGGAGAAATTTCTTCGTCGATGAAGCATTCTCCCGATGAGTTTCGTAAAATCGCAAAGATGTTGCCCGATAAATATTTCTGTAACTTCTCGTTATTCCAATCATTGCCCGATTCATGGGCTATTGACCAGGTGTTTCCTATAATGCCGATTTCTCGATTGGAAGAACGCCCCGGCCGTACGGCAACATTACAAGATATTACCTGCGACTCTGATGGTAAAATTGCTAATTTTATTTCCAATCATGGTATCGCAAGTTCATTGCCTGTTCATGCGTTGAAGTCTAATGAATCATATTATCTTGGGGTTTTCTTGGTGGGAGCATACCAAGAAATACTCGGAGATATGCATAATTTATTTGGCGACACTAATGCCGTACACATTAGCGTGTATAAAGATCGATATGAGATAGATCAGGTTATTGAAGGGGAGACTGTGGCAGAGGTGCTTGATTATGTGCAATTTAATCCAAAGAAACTTGTGCGTAATGTTGAAACATGGGTAACGGCATCAATGAAAGCCGGACGCATCACCCCCGAAGAGGGTCGAGAATTTTTGAGTAATTATCGCTCGGGCTTGTATGGATACACATATCTTGAACGTGATTAGTGTCAACCCTTAACAATGAATTAGAAGTTCTTAATTCTCAATTATTATGAGATATTTCATGCATTTGGCCTATCGAGGAGCGAAATTTCATGGGTGGCAGTCGCAGCCAAATGCTGTGTCGGTGCAATCGACTATTGAAGATGCTTTGGCAAAAATAATGCGTGAGCCAATAAAGATTGTTGGTGCCGGACGCACCGATGCCGGTGTTAACGCTCATTCTATGATTGCTCATTTTGATGTGTCAAGTCCCATTGCGAATGTCGATGCGATGGTGCGAGGATTGAACTCTCTTGTGGGACGAGATATTGCAATTTACTCGATCAAGCCTGTTCATGATGAAGCCCATGCCCGATTTGATGCCGTCTTACGCACATATCACTATTATGCTCATTCGGCAAAATCTCCGTTTTGCTATGATTTGAGTTGGCAGGCACCTGCAACGCTCGATTATGACAAAATGAATGAGGCTGCAAAGATATTGTTGGAGGTTGATGACTTTACTTCGTTTGCAAAGTTGCATGCCGATAACAAAACGAATATATGTAAGGTAACGTATGCAAAATGGAAGCCATTGGGTGATGGGCGATGGGTGTTTGTCATAACTGCCGATCGCTTTCTTCGCAATATGGTGAGGGCAGTAGTTGGTACGCTTGTTGAGGTGGGACGTGGGAAAATCACAATAGATGATTTTCGTCGCATAATAGATGAAAAAGACCGTTGCTCGGCTGGAACATCAATGCCCGGTCAGGCTTTATTCCTTTGGGAAGTGAAATATCCGTATTATCAGTCATAGATATGGCAAAGTTTTATGGTAGTGTATTGGGTGGGTATAAAAAATGGGACATATCGCATGCCCCATTTTTCAATTAAAGATTACTTTAATAATAACCTATTATGTACTTATGCTATCAAGCAAATTTGAATATTTGAAGGAGTTGTAGTTGTGTCGGGAATGGTGCTGTCAAGTGCCGCTATTAAGCAATCTGTTTTTACAACGGCAGTATCGGGATTAATGCTATCAAACATCGCAATTAAATACTCTTGAGTTTGAGCAGTTGTGGTCGTGTCGGGAGAGGTACTGTCAAGAACCGCAAGTAGTTCAGTTTTCGCAATAGTAGTATCGGGATTAGTGCTGTCAAGTGATGCAAGGATCTCAGTTTTTACAACTATAGTGTCGGGAGTTGCAGTTGAGTCATCATTTGACGTGTTAGCTACTGAATTGTTGTTGTTAGTGAGTGCGAATGCAACACTGAGGCTTAATGCCATTGCTACTGTAAATACGAGCTTTTTCATAATCTGTTTTTATTTTTTAGTTATTAATAATTTCAAAATGACTTTCTGTTATAAGTATATGACAATGGCTGTGCCAAAAATAGCACATGTGTGTAAGTTTCTAATTATTAAATTATTGTGTGTTTGTTGAGAGGAATGAATGTGTGGAAATGTGTGTGTAAAGTGTGGAATTTTTCTACACTTTTGTGTGGAAATGAAGTTTTATAGATTGTAAAGTTTTATTTTGTTGTAAAGTGTTTTTCGGTCAATGCCAAGCATGCGAGCAGCAAGAGCTTTGTTGTTACCACTTGATTCAAGAGCTTTTATTATTAATTCGCGTTCGGAATTTTCATTGCGAAGCATGAAAGATGGTGTATTGTTTAAATCGAGACCTAAATCAATAGTATTAATTGTGTCGTATTGAGCGATAAGTGTTGCTCTTTTTATTACGTTTTTCATTTGGCGTAGATTTCCCGGCCATTCATATTTGAGTATGGTCTCAATGGCATCGTTGCTAAACCCTTTAATGTTGCGTTCTAATTCTTGGTTAGCTTGGCAAAGAAAGAAGTTGGCAAATTCAATAATGTCGTTTCCTCGTTCGCGAAGCAGAGGCATTGTTAGGTTGAACTCATTGATGCGATGATACAAGTCCTCACGAAATTCTCCATCGGCAATTGCTTTTGGCATATCTTTGTTCGTTGCACATATAATTCTCACATCAACGTCAATTTCTTTAATTGAACCCACCGGACGAATTTTCCGTTCTTGGATAGCTCTTAATAATTGTACTTGAACATCGTAGCTTAAGTTGCCAACCTCATCAAGGAATATTGTGCCGCCATTTGCTTCATTAAATGCTCCGGTTTTATCAGCTGTTGCTCCGGTGAAAGCTCCTTTTACATGTCCAAACAACTCTGATGCTACAAGTTCTTTCGTTAAAGCTCCACAATCAATTGCGATAAATGGATTGTCGCATCTACGGCTTAATTGATGAATTCGTTTTGCAACATATTCTTTGCCGGTTCCATTGGCTCCGGTAATAAGTACCGACATTGGAGTGGGGGCAACAAGTGATACAAATCCATACAGACGACGAGCCGCTTCGCTATCTCCTTCCATGTAGTTCGAGTCGTGTTGCTGCTTGCTGTTAGGTGTATTAGATATTGCTTTAATTGTGTGAGTGTCAGATAATGCACTATTTATTTTTTCAAGTAATATGTCGGGTTGTATCGGTTTGGCAATATAATCAAAAGCTCCATGTTTCATAGCGTTGACTGCATTTTGAACATCGGCATAGCTTGTCATTATTATTAACGGAGTGGAGATGTTATTGCTTGTTAAGTAATCAAGAATATTTAATCCTTCACCATCGGGAAGACGCATATCTGATAATATTAAATCGAATTGAGAATGCTTGATTAAGGTTAGTCCACGAGCAATATTTGATGCTGTTTCAATCTCAAAACCTTTTCGGCTCAACCATGCTTTAATCATGGTTGAAAATGTCAAATCGTCTTCTATTAATAATATCGCACTCATAATGGATATAAAAAATCATTTACAAAGATAGTGTATTTTGTCGATGAATTTATCAGTCTTAATCTTTTTTATCACTGATGCTTCTTTTTAGATGAGTAATAAGAAGTGATATTGTTTTTAGTATTGATTGAGCTTGAATATCATCGTTGTTGTTCCAGCCTTTTTTATCCCGTTGGCTGTTGAAATATTCAAAAGCGTCTAACCCTTGAATTTTTACCATTGTTATAAGTGGTAACATTTTATGTGCGATGGCACAAACCGACTCTTTGTCTGTCGCTTTAATTGCATTAGTAATAGCATCTTCGTTTTTAAGCGTTTCATCAAGGGTGGTTGTCAAGAGCAGATTGATGGTTTCTTCATCGTTGTCGGCAAATTGTGTTATTGGTGAAAAATCAATTTCATTGGTGTCGAAAAATTGTTGAATTATATCGATTAGTTGCTGTTGTTTATATGGTTTGGGTAAAACTTGGTTAAAGCCTTTTTTTAGGTACTCTTCAATTTTGATGTTGCTGTTGGCGGTCATTGCAATTACCGGAGTGTCGGGGAGGTTTTTTCTAACTTGAGCCAATAGTTCAAATCCGTCGATATGAGGCATTTGTATATCGGTAAAGATAATGTCGGGTGTTGAACTGATGGCACATGCTATGCCATCGTTGGCTATTGAGTGGCAATGAATGTTGCAATCGATGCCAATGTTCTGCAACATGGTATGAGTATATTTGAGTTGTATAGGGTCGTCGTCGATTACAACTATATTTAATTTATCAATGGGTGAGAGGGACTGAGTGGTGTTATTAGATGTGGTTTGTGGTTTTTGTTCTTGTTGTTTGACAATTGTAATAGGAATTGATATTGCAAAAGTGCTGCCTTTGCCAATGACACTATTGAGATTAATTGTTCCTCCAAGAAGATTTACAAGCTTTGATGTAATAGATAGTCCTAAACCTGAACCTTCAACTCCTTGTGCATTTTTAAGACGGGTAAATTCCTCGAAAATCTTAGTTTGGTCAAGAGCCGAAATTCCTTTACCGGTGTCTGTAACAGCTACGTTGAGATTGTTGTCGATGATTGATGAAGATATTGTGATTTCTCCATTGTCGGTAAATTTAATGGCGTTGCTTATAAGGTTTTCCAGAATTTGACGCAATCTGAATAAGTCGCAACAAATATGTTGATTGGTTGATGTGGAATTAATAATGCTTAATTTTAATCCCTTTTTTACAATTAGAGATGAGAAGTTTTGGGCTATTTCGTGGATTGTTGAGGCCGCATGGAAATTTGTAGGGACTAAATTAATTTCTCCGGCATCTAAACGATGAAAATCGAGTAGGTCTGTAACGAGGTTAAGTAGATGAGAGGCAGAATTGTTTATGCTTTTAGCATATTCCGATATTATTAAAGATGTGTTTGATTGCTCAATTAGTTCAGAATAACCAATAATGGCTCCGGTTGGGGCTTTTATATCGTGAGTGATTGTCATCATTAGTTTTTCTCTCGCATCGAGCAACTCTTCTGCTCGATGTTTGGCAGCCTCCATTTCTTTGCGATAACGATTGCTTCGAGTTATGTCTCGCCATATAATTATAAAGAAAATTATTGCAATAATGGTTGCGATAATTGCAATGAGAAATGTGATTTTAAGGCTATGTTGTTTGGTCTTGTATTCATTGTTGAGAGCCTCGGCACGAATAGCATCTTCCGATTGTTCAATATCTGATATTAGTGATGAAATTTTAATACTTAAATTACCATTTGCTATTCGTAATGCATTGATTTTGCTTTGAAGTTTGTGGGCACGCTTGGTTTCATTTTTAAGAGTTGATGCGTTTAGTTGATTAAAATCCTCATTTAATGATGTGCCATGATTTATAAATGTAGATGTAGTATCGCTGGTGCTGGAGATTGATGTGATTGTTGTGCTGTCGTTGTCTCCCGATTTGAATATTGCAGCAATTCGTTTGAATATATTTTTGTCGTGAGCATTAATAGTTGTGGCTTTTTCTTCTTTTATCGTGTTTGTTATGATGTGAGTATGGGTGCCCATATCGCTATATTGATTTATTAATTGTGCGATTTGTTGTTGGTAGGTATTGGGATTGTTGCTTGACGAAATCGTGTAAAGGTCTTTTATTATGGTTGATTTGATTGAGATTACTTCAGTCAATGAGTCTAAAAGTTTTTTGCCTGTTGAGTCGTTGGTGAAGGAATTTAACGATGTGATGGCCGAGTCGATTTGGTTAATTGATGATAGATATATTTGATATGATGTTTTATCGCCAAGTCCGGCTGTTTGCCCGTATGTTTCCGCTGTGAGAGTGGCTGATATGAGATTGTCGCAGGCTGTGCGACGTGAAGAAATATATTCTTCGATTTCACTACTCCTCATTATGGTTGAGGCTTGCTTGTTGATATAGTATATTGCACCAAAGAGTAGTGCAATAATTGCAATATATCCTAATGCGATTTTGATAGAAAGGGTTTTCATGCTACGAAGGTAGTAAATATATTTAACATAGAATGGATAACCGAAATTTCGTGCATTAAATCGGAGTAAATGACCAATGGGAAGGTGGAATATTGTAACATGATTGTAACATCGGAGAGCGTAAAAATATCTCTTAATTCCCTTATGAATAGGTAGAAAAATTGAAAAAAATAGCCAAAATTGACCTCTTATCCTAACTTTATTGCCCGAAAGTTTTAGTAATTGAATTAAAATTGCTTACTTTGCACCGCAAATTTGAATT
>CAJGDJ010000055.1 GCA_904502025.1 uncultured Muribaculaceae bacterium | reverse complement strand
TGTCAAAAAAAACAGCCACTGAGTGTGGACTCAATGGCTGTTGCGTTATAGGGTGTTGAAATATCTTATTTCAAGAGGCCGCGGTTGCGGAGGAGTGCATCGGGGTTAGGTTCTTGACCACGGAATTTGACATAAAGTTTCATTGGGTCTTCGCTACCACCTGCTTCAAGCACGTTAATGCGGAATGCATCGGCAGTTGCTTTGTCAAATACACCTTTTTCTTTGAACAATTCAAAGCCATCAGCGTCGAGAACTTCTGCCCAAAGGTAAGTGTAGTAACCGGCTGCATAACCGTCGCTACCGAAGATGTGTTTGAAGTATGTACTGCGATAACGGAATTGCACCTCTTCGGGCATGTTGAGTTCTTTAGCTACTTTAGCTTCGAATTCAGCAACATCTACATCTTTGTCAAAGTTCTCAGAGTTCCAATAGAGGTCGAGAAGAGCAGCACCGGCAAGTTCGGTTGTCGCGAAACCTTGGTTGTGGGTTGATGCTTCTTGAAGTTTCTTGATTAACTCGTCGGGCATAGCTTCCCCTGTTTTGTAGTGAAGAGCGTATGTTTTAAGCAATTCGGGTTCAAGTGCCCAATGTTCGTGGATTTGTGATGGGAGTTCTACGAAGTCGCGGTCAACATTTGTGCCTGCTTGTGAACGATATTTAGCACGAGTCAACATGCCATGAAGTCCATGACCAAATTCGTGGAAGGTGGTTTCTACTTCGTCGAGAGTGAGGAGTGATGGTGTTTCGGCAGTAGGTTTAGTGAAGTTACCCACATTGTATATGATTGGGCGAATTGATTTGCCGTTTTTATCAATGTAAGAACCTTTGAATTCGCTCATCCAAGCACCTTGACGTTTTGATTCGCGTGGGAAGTAGTCGGTCATGAAGATTGAAACATGTTCGCCTGCAGAGTCGAGCACTTCATAAACGTTTACTTCAGGGTGATATTTAGGAGCGTTGGGAAGTTCACGGAATGTAACGCCATAGAGACGTTCAGCCATAGTGAAGATTCCTTTTACTACGTTGTCAACAGCAAAATATTGACGCACTTCATCTTCATCGAGGGCATATTTCTTTTGACGCACTTTTTCGGCATAGTAATAATAGTCCCAAGGTGCAATTTCGAAGTCGAAACCTTCTTCTTTTACTACGTTTTGCATTTCAGTAACCTCTTCATCAACTTTCTTGATGGCTGGTTCCCAGATCTTCATAAGAAGGTCTTTTGCGTTTTGAGGAGTTTTAGCCATAACTTTGTCGGTCATGTAAGCGGCGAAGTTGTCGAAGCCGAGCAAAGCAGCCTTTTTGGTGCGAGCTTGCATGATTTTGTTGATAACAGGACGGTTGTCGTTTTCGCCTTCGGTAGCAAGGTTGATATAGCCTTCATACATTTTTTGACGCAATTCGCGATTTTGAGCATATTGCAAAAGTGGCAAACGGCTTGGAGCATGGAGAGTAAATACCCAACCTTCTTTACCACGATTTTTTGCTTCTTCGGCAGCAACAGCAATGCTTGATGCAGGAAGACCTCCAAGCTTGATTGAATCTTTAGGAGCAACCTCAAGTTCAAAAGCATTTGTCGCTGCTAAAAGATTTTTGTTGAATTGAAGATAAAGACCGGCGAGTTCGGTGTTGATTTTTTTCAATTCTTCTTTTTTCTCAGCATCGAGGAGGGCACCATTGCGAGTAAATGATTTGTAGTTATCTTCAATGAGACGAAGTTGTGCAGTAGTGTATTCGTGGTTAGCACGATCGTCATAAACTGCTTTGATGCGTTCAAACAGTTTATCGTTCATTGAAATCTCATCACTATGTTTTGTTAATAGTGGAGTGAATTCTTCGTCAACTTGTTGTAATTCGGGTGATGACATTGATTCGGTAAGAGCAAAGAATACGTATGCTACTTTGTTGATAGTTTGTCCCGAATTATCAAGGGCGAGAATAGTGTTTTCAAATGTTGGAGCTTCCGGATTATTAATGATAGCTTCAATCTCTTTGTTTTGTTCTTCAATTCCGGCTTTTAAGGCAGGTAGATAATGCTCCACCTTGATTGATTCGAATGGTGGAATTTCAAACTCGGTTGTGTATTCCGACAAAAACGGATTATCACTGTTTTCTTGCATAGAGCATGATTGTGTTAGTGCAGCAGTCATACAAGCACAAGCTGCAATGGTTAATAATTTTTTCTTCATAATTAAATTTGTATTGATTTGTTGATTTTTTATGTCTAATTAGTCGTTATCCCACTTGAATGTGGCAAATAGAGGGTAGTGGTCGCTACAGCTAATGTTGCCACGCTTGAATGATGTTGCCTCAAAATCGCCATCATATAGTATGTGGTCGATACGAAAATATATGTTATCGCCATGGTAGGTTGCCATTGGTCCCAAACCACATTCGGCATATACATCATCAAAGTCGTCATCTGAGATTTTATTTATGGCGTAACAATTGGGAACGTCGTTGAAATCGCCACACACAATAATATTCTCATTTTTAATCGATTTAATATATTTTCGTAATTTTGTGGCTTGTTTAGCTCGTAGTTTAGCTGCTTTAACGATTTTTGAAGCAATGCTTTTCCACGAACGCAAGTTCTCTTTTTCGTTGTCGTGTATTAGTTCGTTTATAGCGTCGTTGTATTGTTGTTTATCTTCTTTTGAAAGACGTATTGACCTTAAATGGACATCGATAATGTCGAGTTTATGCGATGGGAATTCCACTTCAAAGTGAGAATAATATCCATCAGATGATATTTTTTTTACAGGGAATTTTGAGAAAATAGATTGACCATTATCCACACCTATTATGCGATGTGGATATTGTTTTTTCAATGAATCAACTTGAGGACGATATACATGCCAACGAGGTAGGGGAGAAAGATACTCGCACTCTTGTAAACACACAATATCGGCATCGGTTTTGATGATGTATGATAATGTTGCATTGGTGCTGTCGTTAGGATAAATATTGTCGTGGGCAATAAAATTATATGCGTTGTAGCTCAATAATGAAAAAGAGTTGTTGTTGCTTTTTGGAAAAACAGAGGTGATGTTTATAGGACAATAGTTTAGAATGGGATCTATACAACATATCAATGTAATGATGGGGATTAGAGCATATCTTTTTTTTATGATAAAACAAATTATCATCATTGTTATTGTTGCAATAACCCAATAAGGGAATGTCATGCACATTAAAGGGGCAATTGGAAAATTTTGAGGATTAATCAGCCCTGAATATGCGGCAAAGATAGTAGCTGCACAAATAATTATGCAACAGATTAATAAAATGTAAGATAATATATTACGGGCTATTGTCATTATGTCGTTTTAGTGTTATTTTATTCGTTTACTCACGTCAAATAAACGTTTCTTTTCTTCAGCAGAGAGAGCTGTGTATCCCGATTTCTTTATTTTGTCAAGAATTTTATCAAGTTCGGCTTGGTCTTCGGGAGATGCCGATGCTTTTTCGGTTGAGTTTGAATTGGGGCGACGTTGAGATTTAGTGCTGTCCCATTTGTTTGCTTTAGGCTTTTTTGTTTTATTGCGTTTGGGGAATTTGAAATTCTTAAAAGTAGTAAGTGTGTTGGCAATGCCGTCGAGAAGCAAATTAAATGAACGAGTGATATCTTTGCCGCGTCGCATCATTAATCCATATATAGCACCTGCCAAAGCTCCTCCAAAATGAGCCATGTGTCCACCTGAATTTTCGCCCGAAAGTCCGAGGAAAAATATTGCAAGAGTGATAATTGCAATCCATTTTAATGAAATTTGTCCGATAAATAGTAGTCCTACTTTATAATCGGGGTTGAGTATTGCAGTGGCAATAACAATGGCTATCGCTGATGCCGATGAACCGATGAGCCACCCAATGTGGTGATCAAATGCCGGTAAAAAGGTATAGCCGAGCATAAATACAATCGCTCCTAATATGCCACCATAGATATATAGGGCCAATAATTGTTTTTGAGAGTTAAACTCAAGGAATAATCGACCAAATCCATATAGCCAAAGCATATTAAATAATATGTGTAGCACATCGAATTGTGCAAACATATAAGTAAGTATAGCCCACGGTTGTTGTGCTAAGATTGATAGAGAAGATGGGCATTCTATCCATCTTAACCATGAGCTTGTTTCTGCTCCGAAGAAAAATCCTACAACGGCAAAGATGCGTAGAATCAGGAAGACAGCTATGTTAATATATATAATCTTTAGTAGCCATGAGGCTGTTTTCCATCGAAATGATATGTTATTAAATGTAGTTGCCATTTTTTCGTAGTGTTCCGGTTTTTCTCCAATATAAAATTAGTAAGAACCCAAATATCATACCACCGAGGTGGGCGAAGTGTGCAATGCCGGTGTTGGCATTTCCCACACCTAACATTAATTCTATAATTGCATATCCTACAATTACCCATTTGGCTTTGATGGGATAGGGAATAAACATTATATAAATGGGGTTGTTTGGAAAAAACATTCCAAAAGCTAATAATATGCCATAAATAGCACCCGATGCACCAACAGTGGGGGTGTTGATGAGCATATTTAGAGTGCCTAATATTGGGTCGCGATAATTTAGCCCTTGATGAATAATGTCAGTGCCTTCTTTGAGCACCATTTGTACCTCTGTATTAGAGAGCATTGATGTGTAGTGATAATATTCAATGGCATTTACCCCCATTTGAATTAAACCGGCTCCAATGCCACATAATAAATAATATGTAATAAATCGTTTTGAACCCATTACGCTCTCAATTGCCATGCCAAACATGAATAAAGCAAACATATTGAAGAATAAATGTGTGAATCCGGCATGAACGAATTGGTATGAAACGAACTGTGTGAAGATGAAATCTTGTGATAAGAAATAGTGTAGTCCACAATGACGATCCATCATCAAACCTATTTCTTGAGGGAAAAGAGCCATTGCCACCCATATAATCACATTTACAATGATTAGGTTTTTTGTAACCGGAGGCATTTGGCTAATTATCGAATTGTTAAACATCGTATTCTGGTAAATTGAGATTAGTTTCTTTATTATGACTACAAATTTAACGAAAAAAAGTTGATTTTTTGTGGGTCAATCTCATATTGGATAATTTATGCTCGTTTTTTTTGAGATTTTTTTTTGTTTTTCAAATTTTTACATTATTTTTGCATCATATATACCATACAAATCTAATTAACAATAATTTATTATGAACAAAACAGAGCTTATCAATGCTATTGCTGAAAAAGCAAACATTACAAAAGTAGATGCTAAAAATGCATTAGACGCTGCTATCGAAGCTATCGGTGGTGCACTTGCTGCTAACGACAAAGTTGCCCTTCTTGGTTTCGGTACTTTCTCAGTTTCTGAAAAAGGTGCTCGCACAGGTATTAACCCACGCACAAAAGAAAAAATTGAAATTCCTGCTCGCAAAGCTGTGAAATTCAAAGCTGGTGCTGAACTTAATGCAAAAGTAAAATAAGAGATATCTTAATTACTTAATGTAATAAAGCGAACAATCCATCAAGGATTGTTCGCTTTTGTTTTATCTTATCCATTAAGTTGTTGTTGAAATGTTTTGTCGGTGAAAGAGTTAGTTTAGTTATAATAAATGAAAAAGCCGGCAACGTTAGGTTGTCGGCTCTTTCTATGTTGAGATGTTATGACTACGAATTAGTCAACGTTAAGATTTACGCGTTTGAAAGAAACAACGCTTAATTCAGCGTCAACTGCTTTCAATGTTTCGCGTACTGTCTTTTTGTCTTCGCTTGTAACATCGTCTTGGTTCAACAAGCAAACTTCTTTCAAGAATTTGCCAAGGCGACCTTTTGCGATGTTTTGAATCATTGCTTCAGGAAGGTTAGCTGCTTTTTCAGCAGAAACGGTAGCGATGATTTCTTTAGCTTTAACAACGTCTTCTTCAGTAATCCAACCTTTAGCTTTGTTGCTTTCCATGTGGTCTTCTGAGTCAACGTGAGCTGGGTTGATGCCGGCTTTCTTCAATGCTGCATCAACAGCTTTTTGAACTTGTTCAGCTTTGGTTTTTTCAATTGCTACAGCAATTTCTTTTTCTTTAACTTCTTCTGATACGTTGCACTCGTCAACTGCGATAGGATTCATTGCAGCAACTTGCATAGCTACGTTTTTGTAAACTTGCTCAGCAATGCCGGCTTTGTTGAATGCTACGAGGGTAGCAAGCTTGTTGCCAAAGTGGTTGTATGCGATAGTTGCAGGACCTTCTACATATTCAAATGCACCGAGTTCCATTTTTTCGCCTGTTTTGCCTGACTCATCAACAATGAGGTCGGCAATTTTTTGACCGTTGATTTCGAGAGCTTTTACTTCGTCAAGGCTTTTAGCTTTAGCTTCAACAGCTGCAGCAAGGATTGATTTAGTAAGGCTTACAAAACCTGCATTTTTAGCAACGAAGTCAGTTTCGCAATTAAGAGCAACAACTGCAGCGTATTCGCCTGTTGATTGACCAAGAACGCAACCTTCAGCTGCATTACGATCTTCACGTTTAGCGGCAACAGCTTGACCTTTTTTGCGAAGGATTTCAATAGCTTTGTCCATGTCGTTTTCGGCTTCAGTCAAAGCTTTTTTGCAATCCATCATACCAGCACCTGTCATTTGACGAAGTTTGCTGATTTCTGCCATTGTAACTGCCATATTTGTGATAGTTTTAATGTCGATTAATAAATAAATTTAATTAAGCTTCTTCAGTTGTAGCAGGTGCTTCTTCTTCGGCAGCAGCTTTAGAGATGCGACGACGAGTAGAGCGTTTTGGAGTAGCAGCTTCGCCTTCGCCGGCTGCTATGGTGTCAACTTTTTCAGCTTTGCGTTCTTCGATACCTTCTGCCATTGCTGAACATACAGTGTCGAGAATGATTTCGATTGATTTTGAAGCGTCATCGTTAGCTGGGATTACGAAATCCACGTTTGATGGATCTGAGTTTGTATCTACCATAGCAAATACAGGAATACCAAGACGATTAGCTTCAGCAACAGCGATACGTTCTTTCAATACGTCAACTACGAAAAGTGCAGCAGGAAGACGGTTGAGGTCAGCGATTGAACCAAGAGTCTTTTCAAGTTTAGCACGTTGACGAGTTACTTGAAGTTTTTCGCGTTTTGAAAGGTTGTCAAAAGTGCCATCTTTAATCATTTTGTCGATAGATGTCATCTTTTTAACAGCCTTACGGATAGTAGGGAAGTTAGTAAGCATACCACCTGGCCAACGTTCAATAACGTAAGGCATTCCTACTGAATTTGCTTTGTCGGCAATAACTTGCTTAGCTTGCTTTTTAGTAGCAACGAAAAGCACTTTTTTGCCTGATTTAGCTATGCTCTTAAGGGCTGCAGCTGCTTCTTCAACTTTAGCTACAGTCTTGTAGAGGTCGATAATGTGGATACCATTGCGCTCCATGAAGATGTAAGGAGCCATAGCAGGATTCCATTTTCTTTTAAGGTGACCGAAATGGCAACCTGCTTCGAGTAGTTGTTCAAATGTTGGTGTTGACATTTTTTTAATAATATTGTTTACGTTCTTAATAATTACAATCAATGAGTAGGGAACGTGTCCATCTCAAAGATTTAGATACTAAACACTTTATAATATATTGGTGTGGATAACACACCAAAAATATTAACGTTTTGAGAATTGGAAGCGTTTGCGAGCTTTTGGTTGACCTGGCTTTTTGCGTTCAACAGAACGTGGGTCGCGAGTCATGAAGCCTTCAGCACGCAATGCTGGTTTGTCTTCTGGATTGATTTTTACAAGGGCACGTGCAATAGCAAGACGAAGTGCTTCTGCTTGACCTTTGTAACCACCACCATCAAGGTTTACTTTGATGTCATATTTTTCAACAACGTCAAGAGTTGAAAGTGGTTGTTTTACGATATATTGAAGTATAGAAGAAGGGAAGTATACTTCGAGGGGGCGCTTGTTAATGGTAATAGAACCATTACCTTCTTTAACGATTACTCGTGCGATGGCTGCTTTACGACGGCCTACTGCGTTAACTGTTTCCATACTTCAATTATTTAATTGTGTTGATGTCAATAACTTTAGGGTTTTGAGCTGCATGAGGATGCTCAGATCCGTTATACACGTGAAGGTTGCCAATAATGCGACGACCAAGACGATTTTTAGGAAGCATACCTTTGATAGTTTGAAGGTACAATGGGTGGTAACCTGGTTTGATGTGCTTGTTGAAAGACTTTTTGATAAGAATTTCAGGAGTAGCTTCACGTTGACCACCGGGGTAACCTGTGTAACGGAGGTAAGTTTTGTCTGTCATCTTGTTGCCTGTAAGAACTACTTTTTCGGCATTGATGATGATTACATTGTCACCACATTCTACGTTTGGTGAATAAGATGGTTTGTGCTTGCCACGAAGAATTTTCGCAACTTTAGCGCAAAGACGACCAAGAACTTGGTCTGTTGCATCGATAACGACCCATTCGCGATTTACGCTTTGAGCGTTAGGTGATACGGTTTTGTAACTTAAAGTATCCACGTTAAATGTTTGATTAATAGTTAAATAAATTGACCGCAAAAATGCCGATACTCGGCCAGAAGTATCGCCATATTGACATGTCGGGGTTATTAATTGGACATAATCGGACTGCAAAGGTACGAATTTAGTTGCTTATAATCAAATGTTTTAAGAAAAAAGTTGAATGATATTTTGAGAAGTATGCTGTTAATAACATTTTCTTCTTATTTCTTTGATTGTTTTACGAGTTTAAGGTAGTCTTCAATGCCTTTTACTGTTTGTTCGGCAATGCGTTGGCGGAAATTTGGGTCGGCAAGTTTTTCTTCTTCGGAGAGACTACTCATGAATAATGCCTCGAGAAGAAGGTTGGGGTATTCGGTGGGAGCGTTGAGTGAGAAGTTGAAGTTGCCGGTCAATCCGAAATTCCGGACATCAAGGTCGAGCATACGATTGAGTACGCATTGTGCGAGATCGCGGTTAGTAATGCTTTTATAATATGTGCTTGTGCCCATTTCTTTGATTGGAGAGCCACCGGCATTGTTATGTATCGACATCATTAAATCGATTTTTCCGTCAAGGAATATCTGTTTGCGTTGAGCCATAGTGATGTCAACATCGCTGTCGCGTGAAAGGATAACTTTTGCACCTTTCTTTTCAAGGATTTGCTTAATGCGTTGTATTATGTCGAGGTTCACAAAGCTTTCTTTCAATCCCGAAGCTCCGATTGCACCTGGGTATTTGCCTCCGTGTCCGGCATCGAGGCCAATAGTGAGGTCTTTGAGACGAAGCGATGGGCAATGCTTCACATTGATAACAATGTTATTTCCTTCGTAACCGATAGAATAGCCCCATGAGTACTTATCTTTGAGTTTTATAATTACACGAAGAATGTCGCTGTCAACTTGACTCCAATCAACATATTCAATCATACCCAAATCTCCTCGTTGTGTAATCCAATTGCTGTTATTGGTTATTCCAAATATGTCCACGCATATAGTAGTGGGGTCGAGTTGGGTCCAAGATTGATAAGCGTGACGAGTGGGGAGGGTGATTGAAATGCGGTCGGTGTTGTTGGCTTGTGATATAGACCAACTTCCCGAATTGTCAGTCTCGGCTCGTTCAAGAGTTTCAGCGGTGTATTCTTTAGGAATATATGCTACGCGATTTTTTGAAAGTTGAACGAGGTATAGCTTGTCGTTTTGTCCGATAGCTTTTAGTGGGATTTCTGCATTTATATATCCCATTTTAGAGCCACCTAATCTATCGCTTCCGTCTCCGAATTGTAGATATGCATCGGGGAGTGTCTTAATGTTGAGTGCCGGACTTATAGGGTTGGTTTTGGGTTTGGCTATTGGAGTGTTAGATGTAACAGCAGTACGGTCTATATTTTTGTAAGTAATATTGATTGTTTGATTGTTTGATTCAGTGGTGTTTTTTGTTGTAATGGTTATGGTATTGTCACCTTCGTTGAGGGTAACGATATCGCCAAAAGAGCCAGTCTTGTAAACGTGTACCTCTTTGCCGTTAATAAATGCTTTGTTGCCGGGATCGGTTACGCCTACAACGGTGTGTTGGGCGTTGGTTGTTGATTCGCGTTTCCCTTGAGTTATTTTTAGAGAAGGGGTTGTGGCTTGTGCGATAACTGCAAATAATATTATTGCAATTGATGAAATATAGCGTAAGTGTTTCATGTTATTATGATGTTGAATGAGTTATTCTTTTAATAAAATCAAAAAGGCAACTTCAAAGTTAATGAAGTCGCCTTTTGTGATGTTTTGTCTGAAATTAAGCGGGTCGCTTATGCTTCAGCAGGAGTGATGTTGATGAAACGACGACCGTTTTTACCTTCGGTAAAGAGTACTGTTCCGTCAACAAGAGCATAAAGAGTGTGATCTTTGCCCATACCAACATTCAAACCTGGGTGGTGAACTGTACCACGTTGACGTTTGATGATGTTGCCAGCTTTAGCATATTGACCACCGAAAATCTTAACGCCGAGTCGTTTGCTTTCCGATTCGCGTCCGTTCTTAGAACTACCTACACCTTTCTTATGTGCCATTTTCTTAAGATTT
>CAJGDJ010000054.1 GCA_904502025.1 uncultured Muribaculaceae bacterium | reverse complement strand
GGATTTATATTGAATAGAATCTGAAAGATTCATTATTCTCTACAATTAATGTTTCCTTCAGAAACTAAACCTCTCTAATACATTACCGGGCTTATCCACTGTGTGGCTAAACCCGGCTATATACTAATCAACCCCTTTGGGTTGAATTTGTTATTGAAAACTTTTATCGGACACCAATAAATTTCTATATCTAACTATTTCATTTTGTCAACCAATGGGCGGAGGATTGGGAGGAGTTTTGTGGCGTAGTATTTGAAACCGAGGTCGGTGAGGTGTATGCCATCAACTGTACCGTCGTCTTCAACGCCGTCAAGGTTTACACAATCCACATAATAAAGATTATCGGGGTTTTCAGCCATCAATTTTTCGTAGTTGCGACGAAATGCAGCATTTTTGCGTGGGAGATAGTTACCCATTGATTTGTCGTAACGAGCGTATGGATAAATCGGTCCTTCAACCATCACAATGGGAACATCGGGACGTGCCTTGCGAATGATGTTGACAAAATCGTATGTGAGGGTGTCGCACATCATTTCGGTGCAGTTGGGTATAGGGTCAAGAAGGAAAAGGTCGGCGTCGGCAATATCAGCCATAGCACGTGCCATGCAGTAGTCCATTTTACCTTCTCCACTGATACCGATATTCACGATTTCGCAGTTGAGTTCACGACTCAAAATGTTTGTAGCAGCCATACCTGTGCGAGAAGCACAACCACCTTGGAGAATACTTGTTCCGTAGGCAATGATTTTCTTTTTATCACTAATCAAGTTGGGGTTGCCACAAGTGATAGTTGCAGTGCTATCAACTGCAATATAAAGTTCTTCTATGCCATCATATAGAGGAAGATACACCATATACTCCTGCATTAGAGGCTCTACGTTTGACACGTATGTGCTTTTACACCATTTGATCGAGTCGGTATAAGGGCGATTGGTATTAACATGACGCCACACCGAGTCGCCTTCGTGGATATAAAGGTCGGTTCCTTTCAAGCCGGTGTCGGCCATGTGTTTCATGTGAGTATCCCATAATAGGCGATATTTCACACCCACCGATGTAGAGTTTGTAGCAAAACGCACTGCGATGCCCGAACTGCATTGGCTACGCTCCCACAGCACATCGCGTACGCTATCTTTGAGAAATGCAGGAAGACGGTCATAGTCACGAATGGTATTTGTCCACCCACGATTAATTATGCGAAGGTCTTTAGCATTGATATACTTAACCGGTTTTTCGTCGGTAGCCTTAGCCACCACTCCACACAACATTGCCACTACGAGCAAGAGCAATAATCTATTGATTGTTTTCATTGGGTTATTAGTGTTTAATTTTATAATGCAAATTTACAAGATATTATCTGAATAAATATAAATTTCAGAAATATTTAGTCAGCATTTTCTTTTGATTTCTTAATTTCTGCTGTAACCAATTCTTGCAATTTGTTTTTAGGCAATAGATATTGATATTCAGCAACGCCTATAGGTTTATGCACATCTTGCAATGCAAGTTCCACATCTAAATGGTCTTTCTCTGCACAAAGAATTATACCTATTGATGGATTTTCATCAGGAGCTTTCTCTAACTTATCCAAAAGTGATAAGTAAAAATTCATTTTGCCCACATATTCTGGTTTGAATTCTCCTATCTTCAATTCTATGGCTACCATTGAACGGAGTCTTCTATGAAAAAACAACAAATCTACCCTATATTCTTTCCCATTGAATGTAAGCACATGTTGATTCCCTATAAAACTAAATCCACTTCCTAATTCCATTATGAAAGTGGTAATTTTACTCACAAGACGACGCTCTAATTCTAATTCTTTCAAAGGCTGTAATGCTCCAATAAAACCCAAATTATAACTATTCCGAAATATCTCATTAGCATACTCAGCCTGTTGTGCCGGCAAAACCATCGCAAAATTATTTGATTGCTCTTCTGCTTTAATTGTAAGATGATATTCTGCTTTCAATGCGTGGTGCAACATCTCACGCGACCAGCCTTTTGACAACACTTCATTTGCATAAAACACTATCTGTTCAGGCAATAAATCATAACCCATTAATAGCAAGTTATGCCCCCATGGCAAAACTGCGACAGCTTGTTGCAGTTTTGCATCTTCCTCACAATAACGAAGATAAAATTTCTTCATATCCCACAGATTTCTTGGGGATAGTCCCATTTCTGGATACTTTGATTTCAAATCTATTGACAGCCGATTAACTACACCATCTCCATGTTTGCTATCAAGTTTACGTTGAGCCAATAACTTTCCAATCTCCCAATAAGAAGATATCGTTATTTTATTTAATTGTTTTGCTATCTGTAAACGGGCAGCATCTATTACTGCGACAGCTTGTCGCAGTAACTCATTATAATCTCCTTCGTCAAATATTTTTGAAACACCTATCCTATTCATACTAAATGTCGTTTATTCAAATGTTTAATTGGCATTAATTTTCGTCAATGTAATGTAGATATAATGCAAATTTACAAGATATTGTGTAAAAAGCCTTATCGAAAAGGGGGAAATTTGGTGCAAATTCAATTAATCGCAAGTTATTTATTTCTTAAAACGCAATATTTCATTAAATTTGTGATTAATTATTATCGCACCTCTTTTTGAGAAAGCATTAAATATAAAGAACATCATTCTCCCTGAATCGTTTTATAATATATTAACCCATTAATACCAATTTAACATGAAAGCAAAAACAGCTCTTATAATTTCAAGTCTTATAATGGTTGCAGGTGTGGCACTCACAATTGTTTACACAATGGAAGTGTTTACCTACATCATAATCGCCTTGGGTGTTGCATTTATCATTCCCGCCATTGTAAATATGGTCATGGCATCGACAAAAACGTCAAAAGAATCGGAAAATAAGAGTGCAAAAATACAACGTTTTTCAGGCTTAATTTCAAGTGTAGGGAGTATTATTTTTGGAGTTACAATGATTGGGTGGAGCCATTTATATGTACCTTTTCTGCCAATGATTTTTGGCATCATACTTATTCTTGGAGGCAGCTTCCACCTATGTGCCATGGCATTGGCATTCCGTCCCACCCGATTGCCCCTTTGGCTCTACTCCATGCCTTTGGTTTTAATAGCTATGGGTTTTGCAATTATATATCTTGAAAACACAACACTAAGCCCTCAATATATCGTATTAATATCAGGTGTAGGGTTGATTATTTTTGCATTGAACGCATGGATAGAGTTATGGTTTATGCACAAGATAATTCGCACCCCAATAAAGAAATCATCTGACGAAGAAGTTATTGATGTAGATGCTGTAGATTAAGGAATTTTATAGAAGCTCCCTTAATTTATCAAATTCACTTGTTTATTAAAGTCGGGCCGCACAAGCAATGTCGTTGTAGCAAAACGTGACGTTGCCGAGGAGTTGTATTTTAAGTGATAACGGTCGGGAGCAAGAAAATCGAGCACAAAAGTAGCCGTGTCGATAGGTTCATCGATGTCGTTTCCCGGCACGATACGTTCCTCGATTGTGATATCAAAACCTATAACGGTAATGGCCAACGACACAGCTCCCGATGTCGAGACTCCATCTATACCGTGACGAAAAAGCACCACTGCCCCATCGTCGCGTACAATTAATGATATCGCAGGTTGAACCGTTGCAATCTCACCCCAATTGCGACCGGTGGCATTTGACAATTCACCGGCAAGCAAATGTTGGCGAGCCTCGCCTCTTGACGAGGGACGGGCAAGAAACGCCACAATGGCTGCAGCCACCAACGTAGCATATACATAAAACTCTACAGAGCTGAGGAAATCGGGCATGAATGTTGATTATAACGCAGCACCCAAAGCATCTATTAGTGCTGAGCTGATTGCCATGTAAATAACTACGCCCACAATGTCGTTGGTAATGGTAATAAAGGGACCGGTAGCAAGTGCAGGGTCGATATTAAATCGTTCGAGTGTCAAAGGAACAAATGTTCCAAATATTGAAGCAAAAATTACTACCGTAAATACCGATAACGACACCGAGATAGGCACCGAAATTGATGTGCTATGGAATATTGTTGCATATCCAAACACCACAAGAGAAATTATCAGAGCGTTAAACAAGCCCACTCCCAATTCTTTAATGATCTGCTTCCCCGAGTCTTTCAATTCGAGCGAGCCATTGGCAAGACCTTGCACAATGATTGCCGATGATTGAATCCCTACATTTCCACCTGTGCCACAAATCAATGGAATAAATAGAGCCAAAACCGGATTAAAATCATCAAACAAGCCAAGCAACCATGAAGCAGCCAATCCACCTATCACACCAATTAACAACCATGGCATGCGAGCACGAATTTGAGTGAACATCGAGTCATCGGTTTCCACGTCGGTCGAAAGCCCCGAAGCCAATTGGTAGTCTCTTTCACTCGATTCACGCACTTGGTCCATAACGTCATCGACAGTGATACGCCCCACAAGGCGACCTATAGAATCGACAACCGGCATTGCCACAAGGTCATATTTTTCAAAGTCGCGAGCCACATCTTCAATCGGTGCATCATCTTTTACCGATACCGGGTCTTCTTCCATCACATGCTTGATTTTCGACACCGATGGGTGGGTAATCATCGTTTTGAGTGGGAAGATACCTTTGAGGCGATTATCGTTATCCACAACATAGATATTGTAAAGCTCGTCAATCTCCTCGGCTTGCATTCGCATTTGCTTTATACACTCGGGCATACTCCACTCTTGATTCACTACAATCATCTCCTTGCCCATTATACCACCGGCAGTATCTTCATCATATTTCAAAAGGTCAATGATGTCGCCGGCTTGCTCCACGTCGTCGATATGCGAAAGAATTTCTTCTCGTTCATCTTCGTCGAGTTCTTGGATAATGTCAACAGCATCGTCGGTGTCGAGGTGGTCGATGTGGCTTGCAATTTCTTCGGCGGGCATGTCGCGAAGAAGCTTGCGACGATCGTCCTCGTCGAGTTGCATCAACACTTCGGCGGCAGTGTCTTCATCGAGCAAATCATACAAAAATTCAGCCTCTTTGAGGTTAAGATTTTGATACAGTTCGGCGATGTCGGCAGGGTGAAGCCCATCAAGTTCTTGACGGGCAACATCAATATTTTGGGTGTTAATTACCTCGCGAATGTGTTCGAGATATTCGGGAGTATATTCCTTCATGGGTAATAGTGTGAGTGTGGTTAATGAATAATGCTTTTGTTCTCTTATCCTCTAAGCCCTGAGATGAGATTTGTGAGGTAGATAAATTCCTCGACACTCAGTTGCTCGGGGCGACGCGTGAAAATCACATCATCGGGAATCGTGGCTTCGGGTGGCAACAACCCACGCAGGGAGTTACGTAAAGTTTTGCGACGCTGACCAAACGACGTTTTTACCACCGTCTTAAACAATCGCTCATCGCAACCAAGATCGGTTACATTGTTTCGTCGCAACTTCACCACCCCCGATTTTACCTTGGGTGGAGGGTTAAACACATTTTCATTAACTGTAAACAAATATTCCACATCATACCATGCTTGCAACAACACGCTCAAAATACCACGTGTTTTAGTGCCCGGACCGGCAGCCAACCGTTCGGCGACTTCTTTTTGAAGCATTCCCGAGCAACATGTTACCTTGTCTTTATAATCAAGCACTTTGAAGAATATTTGCGAAGAAATATTATATGGATAATTTCCTATCACACAAAAGTCGTTCCCCTCATAAAGCTCATCAAGACGCATTTGAAGAAAGTCGCCCTCAATGATGCGACCATCTAAATCGGGGAAATTTTCATTTAGATATGCCACACTCTCGGAGTCGATTTCGGCAACTTTTACATCATGACCATTATCGAGCAAAAAACGAGTAAGCACCCCCATTCCCGGACCTACTTCAAGAACCGGCAAGCCTTTATAATCATCAAGCGTGGCAGCTATGCGTGCCGCAACACTCAAATCGGTCAAAAAGTGTTGACCAAGAGCTTTTTTGGGTTTTACTTGTCGCATATATTCGTTTCTTATCTTAATAATTAATCTTTATAACATGCAAAGATAATAAAAGTATGCTTAACACAAGGGAACTATGCTGAAAAAATTAAAACATACGGCCGACACAAGTGAGGTTCTTGGATTTTAGACAGACTGACAGAATGAAACATAACGGCTTAGCCAGTCCATTCCTCCCCTGCCCAACTTTTAGGGTATAGTTTAATGAAGCGACGGAAGGGCTAACTCCTTATGGAAGAAAGCAAAGCCGAAAATAATTATAATCTTATTTTAGTGTTTCGTCGGCTATTATTTGACTTGCCGGAATGTGTTGTATACCTTTTTCTTCAGAATAAACAACAATAGTTTCGCCATGTAACGATTTCTCTTTCAACATCCTTACTTCAGCCATTTTTAATCCGGCATTAAGTTTGTCAATAAATTCTTTTACTTCTTTATCCGACATAGGCTTTAATTTTTTTGTAGGTTGTTTCTGATATAATTTCTTTCTTGGTGGCTTTTCCACCTTTAGCAACAAAGGTTCGAGGAGTGCGACTATTGTCGTAAATCATCCACAAGTCAACTTCTTTCATAAAAATGTTGAACAAATTTTGAATACCGGCTTTATATCTTCGCAATATTATTTCAATTGGAATGTTGTGACCTCCGCTTCTTACCCGTTCTGCTACACGTTGCACAGCCAATTCCGGAGTTTCAAGCCAAAAGAATATTAAATGTACTCGATATCCATTATTTTGGGCTCGATGAACTAAGTTTATATATGACTTTGTGGCAAGAGTTGTTTCAATTGAGAATGACTCATTACGATTAAGAAGTTCCTCTATTCTTTGCAACATAAGTCTTCCGGCGTCAATTGCAACACTATCGGGATTGAACGGAGAAAGTCCTTTGGCTATTTCATCGGCATTTACAAATTCTTTACATTGTAATATTTCGGGCAACACAGTGAATGAGGCAGTTGTTTTTCCTGCTCCATTACAACCTCCGATTATGTAAAGATTCTTGCTCATTATAATACTTATATTACAAAGTTACACATTTATTTTTAAATACATAACTTTATTAAAAGTTCATTCCTCTAAGGTAAAAAAATAATGGATAGAATATAGGAGAATCATGTTTATGTACATTACTTCTGTTCTTGGTTTTTGACAGTTAACCCCTCAGTCGCAAGCGACAGCCCCCCTAAAACAGGTGGGCACTGGGCTGACGCGTGGTTTTAGACCGAATGGAAATTGGGGTTTAATGTATCAAAAACAGTTTTTATATTAATATATTTATAAAAAATGACATATTTTACATCGGTAATTAGAAAAATAATAGAGTTACCGACGCAAAATCAAAACCTTTTATTATCTATTAGTAAATTACAAGCCCCCTATATATGATTAAATCATTGAAGTAGTGCGAAGCACATGAAAGCGAAGCGTCTAAAATAACCGCGAGGTTGAGGGCTTTAGCCCGAAACCTCCGGTTATTACAATCCACACACATGCGTCAGACGCGAAACAATCATATACATTTACACCATTCCCGTCCTCCGGACGGCTTGGTGAGAAGGATTGATTATTCCCTTTCCGGGGGTATCACTTCGTTCTACCCTCGGTTATTATAGACGCTACGCTCTCCCGTGCTTCGCACGCATTTGCCCTTGAAAATGTTTTATCGGACACTAATATTAGATAATAAACAAAAGGTGTGGATTGCTGATGCAACCCACACCTCGACAAACTACTATTTAATATCTACTATTGTTTAATCATCATTTTTGCTATACCAAGGGTGTTTACGATATACATTCCTTGAGGCAATTCATCAACATTGATTTTTACTGTGGTATCTTTTACACCTTTCACCACCTTAACCAATTGACCATCCATAGTGAAGATTTTCACTTTACCGATAGTCATTGGAGCTTCCAAAGTGAATGTGCTACCCACAGGGTTAGGATAAATCTTGATTCCTCCACATGCATCGGTGAGAATACCCTCTACACCGGTAACAGTTGTAATATAATCGGCATAAACTCCCGAATGATTTTCAGATGAAATCATATTCATTCTTGTTAGGTTTGCTTCACTTTCAGGCATGAGAGAATAATATAAATCATCACCAGTGTTTTCGATAATTGTTGGCATATATTTATTTTCCCACACAAATTCAATAATAGGATAATCAGCAGTCAAAAGCACATCTGTTGATACAAGTTTTCGATCAGACTCCTCATTGGTAAGATCCCTATTGCCACCCCACACATAGTGCACTTGCATTGGTAATGTTTTAGCCTCAGCAGCCAAAGCCGACCAGTCGGTATTCTTCGTGCCATCATATCCTATTCCTTCCATCACGAGAGGCTCTACCTGTCCGCCATAATTATCAGTAAAGTTTCCGTCCTTTCCAAGAGTGATATTTGTTTGGTCCACATAATAATCACTCAATACCGATGGAGCATAATATGGAACCCAAACACTACTCATTTGGCCGTCAACATTAGTCACATAGTGACCCACACAATTCATTGTTGTAACAGCATGGAAACCTACATATCTATTTAAATTATCGGTATATGCTGGCCAACTCCACTGTGCCACAGCATCATAATATATTGGGAAATAGCCTCCATATTCGTCATTGTCACCTTCTACATTAGCATTTACATCCCAGTGTGTTGATGTGCGTCGGAGTGGCACAAACGGCGAACCAAAACTAACCCCCAAGTTAGGGAATATAGTTCCATTCTTCACTGCGTCACTAAACACAATTGTCGAAGATGCTACATTCTGACCAAACACATCAGCCTTGATTTCATTATTATCTTTTCGGGTATATGTTACATCGATATGAGCTGTATAAATAGGATCGGTTGTTGCTGTATTATATCCATATTTTGTAAGATTTTCATTTGCAGCCTTTTGAGCATCGTCAAGTCCCATTTTAGTATGAATATCCCATTCTGTTCTTTCAATGGGAAAACCTACAATATCCCACATCATTTTTTTATAATTACAGTCATTAGAAGCATCAACACCATACTTTATCTGATATTCCCCATTTTTAAATATATTATAATGATATTTGATATTCCAATATTCTAACACTTCATCAGTTACCAATAGCGGGTCAATCGCACTACCTTTTGTTCCAAGAGTGTTTGCGTTATTTAACGACACTGGATTTGTAACCTCATTAGAACCCACTCGGCGTTGTGCACCTAAAGGCAACAAATCATCGGTTTGCAAGAAGCTATAATCACCAACAAGTGGATAAACCGATGCTTCGGTCAAACTCAATGTCACATATGGAGCATTCAATGTTGTAGAGAGAGTTCCACTTGGCATCACAAATGCTGTAGGAGTGTCTTCTACATAAACCTTTATTTTGTATTCATTAAGAATTGGATTGTTATATTGTGTTGTATTGTTGGGATCAACATTATGCCACACAATAGATGGCAACTTACCATCAGTTCCTACAGTAAAGCCTGTTACTTCAACATAATAATTATTTGAAGTAGTTACACTTGCACCATTAGCAGTAAATGTCACCGAACCCTCTTTAGCGGTTGCTGTTCCCGCCGAAGTTGTGATGCTTGTAGCTTCTTTCAAGTTTGTAGCAGTAGCTTCATCGAGGGGTTCAATAATCATGCGTGAAATAGTTGAGACACTTGGAGTACCTGCATAAATTACGGGGTCAAGTTGAGCATTAAATGAATAACGAGTTTCACCATTAGGACCTCCATTATCCGTTACTTGCTTAAATGTACCACCAATGTAACAATCAGGCACTTCTGATGTTTTTGTCACAATACTACTTTCAGTACCAAAATGGCTTGAAGCATCATAGATAGGCATAACCATATATTCATAAACACGATCATAGAAGTCATTTATATTTGTTCCTCCATAAGGAGCAATGTGGTCAAATGTAAATGTTTGACCAGCATATTTACCTTCATATTCAGTTACACCTGCAAGAGTCCAAGGATATTGAGTTGCACCATCGATTGTTTGAGCTTTTTCATAAACAGATTCGCCACTCTTTTTTACTCTATAATAAACTTGATAACGGTGAATTGTTCCACGGTCATGTTCTTGTGGAGTCCATGAAATGGTATTAATAACATTATTATTCATATCCATTTTTTGGGTAATTCCAGTTATCGTAACAGGGTTATCTTGCTCTACGGCTGTAATATAAAATTTTGAGAACCCTTTACCAGGCACATTGGTATAAAGTGCAAGCACGTTATCATTTACACGCTCTAATTCACTCCAACAGTTAACCGAGGTATTGGTAGCCGTGAAATTAGTGCTATTTACCACATTTACATAATCGTTATGTTGCTTATTATAGCCATAACCATAACCAATTTGAGCATAAGCGTGAGTAGGCTTGCCCGACCACTTACCAGTAGATGTATTATAACCACCGCTATAAGGACATGTGCGAATTTGAATTTGACCATCGCGCATATTGAATACAGTATTGCTTTTTGTAAATGCAATATCCGAAGGCCAATATTGCAACCACATATTATGAATCATCACGCGTTGACCTTTAATAGAGTCAGCTTCAGGCACATTCATCGCATCATATCCATTACTCATAGTATATAAATATCGTTCATGAGATGATGTGTACATTGTAAGATTTTCCCCTTTTTCATTTTTTTCAAAGACACGAGGATCAGCAGTCCATTTATAGCCATTCCTTGAAACCACTTCATACGAACCAGAGACGGGTAATACCCATATAT
>CAJGDJ010000053.1 GCA_904502025.1 uncultured Muribaculaceae bacterium | reverse complement strand
CTACAATTAATGTTTCCTTCAGAAACTAAACCTCTCTAATACATTACCGGGCTTATCCACTGTGTGGCTAAACCCGGCTATATACTAATCAACCCCTTTGGGGTTGCATTTGTTATTGAAAACTTTTATCGGACACCAATATAAAAAAATAGAGAGTAATTTAAGTATAAATAAAAACACGAGCATTGATGAAGGGTCAATGCTCGTGTTGTGTTATAGGGATTAAGTGTTATTTTGATTCTACAACTAATCGGTTAAGGCGTTGCTCGAGGTCGGTTGTTGATAGTCGCATGTTGATATTGCCTTTATAGGCAATAGAAATGTTACCGGTTTCTTCCGATACAACAATGGCTAAGGCATCTGTGGCTTGAGATATCCCTAACGCCGAGCGATGACGAAGCCCGAGCGAACGAGGGATAGATGTGTCGTGACTAACGGGTAATATGCAACCGGCAGCCTTAATGCGATTATTGGCAATAATCATAGCTCCATCGTGGAGAGGAGAGTTCTTAAAAAATATGTTTTCGATTAATCGAGAATTTATTGAGGCATCAATTTTATCGCCTGTGTTCTCGTAGTTTTCAAGTGGTACATCTTGTTGAATGACAATAAGTGCACCGGTCTTAGATTTTGACATATTCATACATGCACGCACAATAGCCATTATCCAATGATGTGAAGCTTCATCAATATCTTTTGACTGATGATGAAATAATTTTCGTAAGAATCTCCATCGTTTTTGTGAGCCTAACTCAACGAGGAATCGTTTTAATTGATCTTGGAACAAAATTACAAGCACAAGCAATCCGATGTTCATGAATTTGTCAAGAATAGTGCCGGTTAGACGCATTTCAAGCATTTGAGATGCGATAACCCACACCACAATAAATGCCATAACTCCGTAGAAGATGTTGATAACTCCCGATTCTTTCATCAGGCGATATAGATAGTAGAGCAACAGAGCTACGAGTAATATGTCGAAAGCATCTTTTATTCCAAAGAAATCCATATTTTATATTTTAGTTGTTAATCAAAGTCGTAATTTTTATTACTTCATGTGCAGCTTTTACATCATGAACTCTCAAAATTGCAGCTCCGGCTTGCAATGCAATTGTATTTACAATGGTTGTGCCATTTAGAGCATTCTCGGCAGTGGTTTCAAGAGTTTTATATATCATTGATTTGCGAGAAGCACCCACAAGCAATGGATAACCTAATTCGTGTAGCAACTCAAGATTGCGAAGCAGTTCATAATTTTGTTCAATAGTTTTGGCAAAGCCAAACCCCGGATCGATGATAATGTCATTAACACCAGCCAAAGTGAGGCGATTGATTTGTTGTGATAACTCTAAAATCACATCGGCAGTAATATCGTTGTAATTTGTGAGATTATTCATTGTTGAGGGTGTGCCACGCATGTGCATTGCTATGTATGGCACTTTGAGCCTACCTATCGTAGGAATCATTTCATTGTCGAGTAATCCTGCTGAAATATCGTTTATGATGTCGGCTCCCAATGATTCAATTGCATATTGAGCAACATTGGCACGAAAAGTATCAATCGAGATTGGAATATTGATGTTTTTTTTGTGAATAATATTCATCGCCATTTCCAAGCGTTGGATTTCTGCTTGCGATGACACATCATTGGCACCCGGACGAGATGAATATGCACCAATATCAATGAAATCCACACCTTCGGCTATCATTGTGTCAATGCGATGATTAATGCTGCCGGTATCAAACGAACGAGAATCGCCATAAAAAGAATCGGGCGTGATGTTTAGAATCCCCATCACTTGAGGACGATTAAACTCCACTAATCTCCCTTTTATGTTTAATGAAAATGACTTAAATTTTCTCACTTTGCTCGATTGAATCGTTTTAATATCACAAAATTAAGCAAATTATTTGTTTATCAGCAACAATTTTGTCATTTTTGGTGCAAAATGGCGGTTTTGGTTTACAGTTTTGAATAAAAGAATAAAAAGCCAATCCTTATTTAAGGGTTGGCTTTTATTGAGTATTTGATGTTAAGATTTTATTTTATGGCGATTTTTATTGTTGTCGAATTATTATAGGAGGTTGCTTTAATGATATACAATCCGCTTGGAAGTGATGTTATAGAGAGTGTTGTGCCATGGGTTGATGCCACTTTTCGACCGTTGATGTCAAGCACTTCAATCAATGCGTCTTGAGAGGTTGTGATAGCTCCGTTGTTGATGCTGATGAGCTCGTTTTGGTTGTTGATTGTGGTATTTTCAACACCGGCAGGAGCCTCATAAATAGTTGAGCCGTCTTTGGGGTTGAATATGCGATTGAAAATAATTCGATAATCTCGGCTGTCAGGTTGTGCAATAGTTGGGTAATTAAGTAGGTGTCCGTTACTATACGATGTGCCATCGCTAATAAAACCGATTCCCTCAATGATTTGGAATAGTGTATTATCGTTGTCATCTTTCACTGTAAATTTATCATGGTTGCGATATGAGTAACGGAAATTTTCAGTTGAGATATTTGTAAAAGCAGTGTTTATGTATTGCAATGGAGCAGCGTTAGTAATGTCGTTATAATCGTATAGCACAACCTCATTATTTATATCAGATTCATATCTACACAATACTTGGCGATTGCTCTCGTCGTCACGCACATATCCTAATGTGATAGAGTCGTTTTCATTACTCCAAGCTACACAGCGATAATAATATTGATCGTTTATTTTTGTATTCTCTTTCATTTCAATCCAAAACGTCTTTTCGGTAGTGATGCCAGTCATGAAGTTTGTATCTCTAAAGATATATTCCCATCTCACATTGTCGCGAGTGATTGACTCATGAAACTTGTGACCATTATCGCGAGGACTCCTGTACACAAGGTCGTTGTTTTCGTTATAATATTGCATGAAATTGACTGTGGTGTTGCAAGGGCAAGCAGCCTTTAGTGGGAATTTAAAGAGTAGATCGCCATTGTGATAGTCGTCGGCATAACCAATCCCCTCAATAATTGATCCTGCCCCGTCGCTTAATTGATGACAGCGACGAGTAACGCCATCGTCGGTGGTGATGAGAGAAGTGGTATATGATGGTGCTGAGAAATAATCTTCAGGATAAAGGTCGGGGTTTGAAGGGTTGTTAAAGTCATATAGTAAAACTTCGTTAAATCCATGTTCAAGGCAATAATCATATAAATCACCGCTCCACATTGTATTGATGGGCGACATATACGATTCTTCATAGATGGCATATACTTTCTGTTGGTTGATATCTTCACGTAAATAAGCCACTGTGGTATATTTGTTTGGTGCTTGGTTTATTTCCGGGAAAAGATAATGACACTTTTTGTAGTCGGTGTCGTTTATAGTGGTGTCTCCCTCAATAACAATAGAATAGGGGTGATACTCTTGGTGCTCATATAGCCACCCTTCAACATGGACATATCCGTCCCATCTTGCACCTTCAACAACGAGTGGGATATAGTCGGAAAATTGAGCAACGGCAGAATAGGTTGATAATAACATCAATGATAAACCGAGGAGTAAATTTTTCTTCATAATAGTGTAGTTTTAAGGTTGATACAACGTTATTTGTTTACGCAAAGTTAGTAAAACTTTTTTATTTCAAAGCAAATCGTAGTGCTTTTTTTGGGGGGGTAATTGATTGAGTATCAGTGGTTTGAAGGGTGTTTTTGAGGGGGGGGTTGTTGGAGGGACTGTGTGGAGGAACTGCCATTTTTACATCGTACTTGTTTTGATATAATTTCAATATGTCATTAATGTGGTAAACTAAAAAAAGCCAATTCCAAATAAGAAAATTAGGAAGATTCCTAAAGGAGCAACGTATTTTAGACAAAATACTAATAATGGGAATGTGCTAACACCGATTCTTCCATTGTTGGTAAGTGTATCTTTTAGTCGTGAGCGTTCTAATATCCATCCGGCAAATATTGAAATCAACATGCCACCAAGGGGTAAAAGAACATTTGATGAGGTAAAGTCGAAAAATGAGAAGAAGTCAAGACGGCATAATCCCAAGAAACTTTTATCGCTAAAATAGCCAAACGATAGAGCACTTAACACGCCGCCACATAGAACTATAATGAGGTTTATTGTAGAGGCTTTAGCACGCGACATTTTCTTCTCTTCGGTAAAGAATGCAATTGACACTTCACTCATTGATATAGTAGATGTGAGTGATGCCAAAAACAAAAGAAAAAAGAATAGAATAGACCATATTTGAGCTCCCGGCATTTGTGCAAAAATTGAGGGTAATACTTCAAACACGAGTGCCGGACCTTGCACCGGCGACATTCCAAACGAAAATACAGCGGGGAAGATGATGATACCGGCAAGAATTGCAACGAGAGTGTCGAGCGATGCTGTAATAGTTGCACTACGTACTATGCGAGTATCCTTTGAAAAATAAGAACCATAGGTCATCATTGTGCCGAGACCAAGACTTAATGAAAAGAATGCTTGTCCTAATGCACTTACAATTACTTTTGGTGTGATTTTTGAGAAATCGGGAGTAAATAAAAATCTTAGACCTTCGTGTGCTTTTGGCATCATAAGTGAGTTGATGCAGAATATTATAAGCAAGATAAATAGAGCCGGCATCATGAGGTTTGACATCTTTTCGATACCCTTTTTTACGCCTCGTACTACGATGATGTAGTTGCAGAGCAAAAAGAGGACTGTCCATAAGATTGGTCGCCAATTGCTTGAACTGAATGATGCAAATTGATTGTGAAAGGCATCAATTTCGGTGAAATTAAGTCTGCCAACAATCGATTGATACATATATTCCATTGTCCACCCGGCAACAACAGAATAGAAACTTAAAATCAAAATTGAAGCAAGTATTCCAATGTAACCCATCCAATGCCATTTGCCAGAGGCTTTGAGTTGGTGAAACGCTCCAAAAATATTGCTTCGCGATGTGCGACCAATGGCAAATTCGGCACAAAGCACAGGAATGCCAAGTAAGATAATACACAATAGGTAACAAATAAGGAATGCTCCACCACCATTGTTTCCTGCTTCGTATGGAAATCGCCAAATATTTCCAAGTCCTACGGCTGAACCAACTGTTGTGGCAATAATGCCTAATCGGGTTGCAAATTGAGCTCTATTTTTATCTTCTGAAGTCATGTTGTAGTGTTTTGAAATATTAATTGGTTGGAAGAGGTTCGTTTAGAGGATTGCGTTCGATGTATAGTTTCTTCTTTTGATGTTTGAGTTTTTTCTTCTTTTGGGTTTGTGCGTTCTTTTCACTTACGACTTTTTTGTTCTTTTCAACTTGTAATTGAAGACCACGGGCAATACTGTCGATAGAGGCACATTGTTTAGGATTGCTGGTTGTCGCTGTCGTGCGAATAATAAGCATTGTCAAAACAATCGTCAATAAAATGCCGATTATTACAATCATGCCTCGTCGTTCACTGATATTAAATTTGCTTATTGTCATTTAATAAAATTAGTGATGAGTATTGCACCAATTATAAAAGGAGCAACGAATCGCACAATAAACAATACGATATGGAATACTCTTGACTTTACTGAGCCATGATTGGAGAGCTGATCTTTGAAAAATGCTTTTGGAGCAATCCACCCCATATACACGCACAATAAAATAGATGCAATTGGGAGTAAGATGTTAGTGGCAATGGTGTCGAATAGGTCAAACAGAGAAAGCCCCATTATGGTCATATTTCCAAGACTCCCTTGTGATAAAGAGCAAAGAGAGCTAAATATGAATAGTGGTGCAATAACTACAATACATGCTTTCCAACGTGTCATTTTGAATCGATCTTGCATGAATGCTATCGACACCTCGGCAATAGATATTGTTGAGGTCAATGCCGCAACCAAAAGGAATAGGAAGAACAATGTTGACCATAGTTGAGTCAATGGCATTTGTGCAAATATTGATGGTAGTGTAGAAAATACTAATGACGGACCTTCGAGCGATTCTCCGGTAAGTCCAAATGAGGTAACGGCAGGGAATATGATAATTCCCATCATAATTGCTACGGTCATGTCGAGAAGCGAAACAGTTACGGCCGTGCGAGAAAGTATCGTTGTTTTGGGATAATAAGATGCGTAGGTAATTAATATGCCCATTCCGAGGCTTAAAGAGAAGAATGCTTGCCCCATTGCGTTTATAATGACAGTTGCATTGATTTTGCTGAAATCGGGGCTTAGGAAAAATTTCAGTCCCTCTTCGGCTTTTGGTAAGGAGAGAGAAACGCACCCAAAAATGACGAGCAGTACAAATAACATTGGCATGAGGATATTTGATAATCGTTCAATACCTTTTTTTACTCCACAAAGAAGTACCACAAAGTTGATAGCCAACATTATATATGTGAATATGAGAGGGTTTATGTCGTCAACAATATACTCTTTCATTTTTGAGGTGAATAATGAACTGCCAATAGTTTCCGACGAAGTTGAGGCAGAGTACAAATCGCCAGTGATAGAATTCCATAGATATTCCATTGTCCACCCGGCAACAACCATATAATAGCATAGAATGAGATATGATGCAATGATTGCTATAGCTCCTGTTAACCACCACTTTTTTCCGGGCGTAACATTCATAAATGAGCCGACTGCATCACTTCCTCCTCCGCGACCGAGCGAAAACTCAGCCATCATTACCGGAATACCCAGTATGAAAACGCATGCGATATATATTAAAAGAAATGCAGCACCTCCATTGCTTTGTGCTAAAATGGGGAATCGCCACACGTTTCCAAGTCCGACTGCCGACCCTACTGTCGCAGCAATTAATCCTATTTTTGTTGCAAATTGAGTTTTATTTGACATGAAATGTATAGTGATTTGATTATAATGTTGCAAAATTAGCGAAAATGCTTGCAATAATAAATAAAATGCACGTTTATTTTGTATTTTTGCAAGCAATTAGATTAAATAAATACAAATAAGGTGAAAGAATTTCTATATAAAATACCTGCGTATTTGCCAACGGCAATAGTTTTAATGCTATTGTTTTATCTCACACTTGTGCCACAACCATTGCCTCCAATAGATGTCCCGATGCTAAATTTTGATAAGGTGGTACATATTATAATGATGGGGGGTGTTAGTTTTACTATAATGTTTGATTATAAACGACGAGAGCGACAACGCGTGTTGCCACTCTCGGTTAAGTTATATGTTTTGGTAGGAACTATTGCACTTGGAGCGTTTATTGAGTTAGCACAAGGTACTGATTTTATTCATCGCGGTTGCGACCTGTGGGACGGTGTTGCGAATGCTCTCGGGTGCTTGTTGTCGTTTTTTATTGCTCCACCTATTCTTCGTCGATTACTTTAGCTCCCCAGCTAAGGCTTTGCGAACATCTTCTTTGAGTTCATCGCCTTGCTTGTCGCGAGAAAGAATAGTGCCGTCGGCTCCAATAACGATAATGCAAGGAATGCCCGAAATACCATAAAGATCGGTAGGGATTGTTTGTGCATTTAGCATATTGTGCCAAGGTAATTCTTTTGATTTAATGGCTTCAAGCGTGTTGTGTGGTTCGTCCCACACTGCTACACCAACGATTTCAAGACCTTTATCTTTGTGCTCAGCATAAATTTCTTTCAACACAATGGCTTGACGCATACATGGACCACACCAACTTGCCCAAAAATCAACAATCGTGATTTTACCTGGTTTTACATAGTCGCTTAATTTTGAAGTATTGCCTTCGTGTGTTACTTCAAAGTCAAGATATTTGTGTCCGGGAGAGGTAAGTTCTTTTTGAGCTAATGCGGCAATGTAGTTATTTACGCGAACTGATGATTTGAATTGTGGATATTTATTAAGTGCAGCTTCTACTTGTGTTTTATCCATTTCATACATTTGCTGCAAGAACATGTAAAGACCGATAGGGTTGTTTGCGTTTTTGTCGAGAATTACACCTTGAAGTGTATTGTAGGTGTCGTAAATATCTTTTTGTTTTGCATTGTCGGTAGTAGCTCTAAACTCATTTTGAAGTTTGCCAAATTGGTTAAAATATGCGTTTAATTTTTCATTGAGTACAGAGCCGCTTCCTTGTCGATTTTCAACAACAACAGCCCCTTCTTCAACGATAAAAGAGCCATAACGATCCCCATCAACTATTAGTTGTGCGAAGAATGGATTTTCAAGAACTCCGTTAAATACAGCCTTGCCATTTTCAACTATTGTGCTGTCAACTTTTTGTTTAGTATCGTAGTTTATAATATAAGCAGTTAGTCCATCTTCATCTTCTGTGAGTTGGGCTGAAACTTTATAATTGCCGGCAAATGTCGAAAAAGAGGTAGCAACTATTGATGTTGCAAGAACGAATAATTTTGATGTCATAATATTAATGTTAGATATTTTTCGCAAAAATAACAAATTTATTCTCATTTCGGATAAATTCCGGTATTAAACTTTTTATAAATCGATTAATTTACTAAATTTGTATCGACTAACTTTAACTAATATCATTATGGTTGAAAATGTAAAAAGTATGAATATTCTCATTGAGAGGTCAATTAAGCAAAATTGGGAACATCTTGCGTTGACTGATTTCAATGGGTCGTCATTCCAATATCGCGACCTTGGTCGCAAAATAGCGAAGCAACATTTGATGTATGAGCATATTGACTTAAAACCCGGAGATAAAATAGCTCTTTGTGGTCGAAACTCGGCTCAATGGTCAATAGCATTCTTGTCGGCTATAACATACGGAGCTGTTGCTGTGCCTATCCTCCATGAGTTTAAGGCTGATAATATACATCATTTGGTAAATCACAGCGAAGCACGATTATTATTTGTTGATGCTGCAATTTGGGAAAATCTTGACCCTGCTTTGTTGCCAAATCTTGATGGCGTGATTTTGATTAGTGATTATTCATTGTTATTGTCGCGTAATGAAAAACTGACTGATGCACGAAGACGTTTGAATGAATTGTTTGGTGCTCGTTATCCTGAACGCTTCCTTCCTGAAGATATTCATTATTATGAAGATCAACCCGATGAATTGGCGTTGATTAACTATACTTCGGGTTCAACCGGCTTTTCAAAGGGTGTAATGTTGACTTATAAAAATTTGTGGTCAAATGCACAATTCACAATTGATAATCTTGATTTCTTGAAACCCGGCGACCCAATAGTGTGTATGTTGCCATTGGCTCACATGTATGGTATGCTTGTAGAGATGATTCACCCATTAATAAAAGGGTGTCATATATATTTCCTCACTCGTGTGCCATCACCAAAGGTTATAATGGATGCTTTTGCGACAGTGAAACCTAAACTCATTGTTACTGTTCCGCTTATTATTGAAAAGATTATCAAAACAAAGGTATTCCCATTGCTTGATAAGCCTTTGATGAAGATTTTACTTTATGTGCCATTTGTAGATGATCAATTATTGGCCAAAGTGAAAGCTAAAATAACAGAAACATTTGGCGGAAATTTGCAAGAACTCATTATTGGAGGTGCCGCTCTTAATAAAGAGGTTGAAGCTTTTCTTCGTCGCATAAAGTTCCCTTATACCGTTGGATATGGAATGACAGAATGTGCTCCACTTATAGCATATGCTCCTTGGCGTGAAGCTCGTGAAGCATCGTGCGGTCGTGTGGTGCAACGAATGGAAGCTCGTATTGATTCTCCCGACCCCGAAAATATTCCGGGTGTGTTGTGGGTGCGTGGCGACAATGTGATGCGAGGCTATTATAAAAATCCTGAAGCCACAGAGTCGGTATTTGATGAAAATGGATGGATGAATACCGGAGATATATGTACTATAGATGCCGACAATTATGTGTATATTCGTGGTCGCGACAAAAATATGATTCTTGGTCCGTCAGGACAAAATATTTATCCCGAGGAAATTGAACAAAAACTCAATAATATGCCTTATGTGTGTGAATCAATTGTAATTGATGTAGAAGATCAATTGGTGGCACTTATATATCCTGATATTGAGAACGGAACAAAACAAGGAATGACCATGAAAGACCTTGAAAAGTTGATGGAAGAAAATGTGAAGCAACTCAATCCTGAGCTACCGGCCTATTCACGCATTAGTAGAGTGAAAGTATATCACGAAGAATTTGAAAAGACTCCAAAACGCTCAATTAAACGTTATCTCTACAAGAACGGATAATATTGAGATGTGTGGAAATAGTAATGGGCTACTTCAAACTGGAGTAGCCCATTTTATTGTGGGGTGATTTTGTTTAATTTACGATTAGCTTAGTTGTGTTGCCATTTATGGTAATTAAATTATCGGGCACCAATAATTTAATTTAGGAAGAGTTGTTGTTCAATAGTTTGATTTTGTTGAACCTGAAAAGCTTTCAGAGTATTAATGTTGTTGCAAATATCGTGATTTTTTTACAAGTGTGGGTGTTTTTTGTGAATAGTAGAATAATAAAACAAATAACTCCACTGATTTTTGTCAGTGGAGTTATTTTATAGTGTAAAATATAGATGCTATATTATTTCGCTAATACATCTTTAACGGCGTCATTAGGCACCATTTCTTCTTTGAACATATAAGCACCGGTTTTTGGAGATTTAACCATTTTGATAACCTTGCTATATGTACGACCTTCACCTTTTTGGAGTGATGCTACGGTTTTCTTTGCCATATCTTAGTATTATTTAATTTCTTTGTGAACAGTTACTTTTTTGAGGATAGGGTTGTATTTTTTCAACTCCAAACGCTCAGTTGTATTTTTGCGGTTTTTGGTAGTGATGTAACGAGAAGTACCGGGCATACCACTTGCCTTATGTTCAGTGCATTCGAGGATAACTTGCACGCG
>CAJGDJ010000052.1 GCA_904502025.1 uncultured Muribaculaceae bacterium | reverse complement strand
GAATTGACTAAGAACTTTTCTTGCTCTTGTACTACTCTTGTCTATTGTAAGTTTTTCAATGTTCGTCTGCTTTATTTCCCAAAAGCGAGTGCAAAGTTATATCTTTTTTTAATACCCACCAAATATTTTTACAAGTTTTTCACAACATATTTCATCGCCCTATTCTTTATTATCGGATTTTCAATCGTTTACATCTAAAAATATTTTTATAAAAAAACGTCTTGTTTATTTTTTATATCAAATTTTCTTCATTCAAACACAAATTACTCATCTTTTTTTATAGTTGTATAGAATCCTAAAAATATATACCTTTGTATAATATAATATTACTGCAATGAAAAAATTTTATCTCATACTTATTACAATAATCTTTTCGCACAACTATTCATTTGCCATCACTCTTGACAATGTGCGATTCCACAACGAAGAGAGCGACACTCTCTCTATAACCCACTTGCTTATTGACGCATATAATGCAAAGCTCAACTCTCCAAATGAACGCATTAGTTACATTGCAAAACATTTTTTAGGCTTCCCATACGTTGCACACACTTTAGAAGGAGACACTGAAATGCTAACTATCAACATTAATGAGCTTGATTGTACCACATTTGTCGAGACCGTTATTTCCATGGCATATACAATAGGAGAAGGTCGCACTTCTTGGTATGACTATATCCACAATCTTGAACGCATCAGATACCGAGATGGAAAGCTCAATGGCTACTCTTCGCGATTACATTACATCAGTGATTGGATTGTAAACAATAGCCATCGTGGCAATTTTTCAGAAATAACCGACGAATTTGCCGGCTATAGCTACAAAACAAAAACTCTCGATTTCATGACTTCTCACCGCAATAGCTATAAATCATTATCTAATGACAAAGAATTTGAGAAACTAAAAAATATCGAAATTGGATATCACAATCATCGCTTTCCATATATTAAGACTTCGACTTTACAAAAACGTTCAGTTCGCAACAAATTAAAGGAGGGCGACATTATCGCATTAACCACAAAAACAGATGGGCTTGACGTGAGCCACATGGGATTAATCACTATCGTTAATGGAGAGCCTCATCTAATGCACGCATCAATGAAAGCCATGAAAGTAATCATTGACCCCCTACCCCTACATAAATATTTAAGCAATAGCAAAGCTCTCACCGGCATAAGAGTTATCCGCCTCAACCACTAACTCAAAGCCAGAGAAACGTTTTCTATACAACATCAATAGCTGACAAGGTGGACAGCACCTTTAACCACTTCAACTATCAAAACTTTAATCACTCTAATTTACACAAACACTCCTAATAAAAAACGAGGCATTCTCACAATGAGAATGCCTCGCATATTATATGACGTTTAATCTCTGATTAAGCCATTTTAGTAAGTTTACCATAACCATATTTTGCAGCATCACCAAGTTCTTCTTGAATACGGAGAAGTTGGTTATATTTTGCCATACGGTCAGAACGACTTGCAGAACCAGTTTTGATTTGACCTGCATTAGTAGCAACTGCGATGTCAGCGATAGTAGCATCTTCAGTTTCGCCTGAACGGTGAGAAATTACTGCAGTGTAACCATTGCGTTGAGCAAGTTCTACGGCACGAAGAGTTTCTGTAAGAGAACCAATTTGGTTAACTTTTACAAGGATTGAGTTAGCACAACCAAGTTCAATGCCTTTTTGGAGATATTTAACGTTAGTAACAAACAAGTCATCACCTACGAGTTGACAACGATTGCCGATGAGGTCAGTAAGGATTTTCCAACCTTCCCAATCGCCTTCAGCCATACCATCTTCGATTGAGTCGATAGGATAGTTTTCAACGAGAGTTTTGAGATATTCAGCTTGTTCTTGAGAGTTGCGTTTTGCACCTTTGTCGCCTTCTTTCCAAGTGTAGTCATAGATACCGTCTTTATAGAACTCAGAAGAAGCACAGTCAAGACCGATTGTGATGTCTTTTCCAGGAACATAACCAGCTTTTTCGATAGCTTGCATAATTACGTTAAGAGCATCTTCAGTACCATCAAGAGCAGGAGCAAAACCACCTTCGTCACCTACTGCAGTAGAAAGGTTGCGGTCATGGAGCACTTTCTTAAGGTTGTGGAATACTTCAGTTCCCATGCGGATACCTTCTTTGAAACAGCAAGCACCAATAGGACGAATCATAAATTCTTGGAATGCGATAGGTGCATCTGAGTGAGCACCACCATTGATGATGTTCATCATAGGCACTGGGAGTGCGTATGAGTTGCAACCACCGATATATTTGTAAAGAGGAAGACCAAGATAGTCAGCAGCAGCCTTAGCTACAGCAAGTGATACACCAAGAATAGCGTTAGCACCGAGATTTGATTTTGTTTCAGTACCATCAACTTCGAGCATTTTTTCGTCGATAGCGATTTGATCAAGAGCACTCATACCTACAAGAGCTTCAGCGATTGCACCATTCACATTAGCAACTGCTTTTTGAACACCCTTACCCATGTAACGAGCTTTGTCGCCATCACGGAGCTCAAGAGCTTCATTTACACCTGTTGATGCTCCAGAAGGAACCGAAGCACGACCAAATGCACCTGACTCAAGAATTACATCTACTTCAACTGTGGGGTTACCGCGTGAATCAAGGACTTCACGACCAATGATTTTTTCAATTTTCATAATGTTCTTTACCTTAAAAATTTAGTAAAATATTTAATATTAATTTTTAGTCCTATTAAATCAAGTGCAAAGATACAAAAAAATATTGAGTGATAACATAAAATAGATTAAGATTTTGAATAAAATAAAACTGCCACTTTAGATTATTCAAAAGTGGCAGTTATTTAATATATAAAGCAAATACTGATATTATTCAGCTGCTTCAGTTGCAGGAGTTTCTGCTGCAGGAGCTTCAACAGCAGGAGCCGCACTTTTACGTGAACGGCGAGTGCGTGGAGCTTTTTTAGCAGCTTTCTCTTTGAGCATATTTTCGTTATAGTCAACAAGCTCAATGAAGCAAGTTTTTGCATTATCACCAAGACGGTTACCTGTTTTGAGTATACGAGTGTAACCTCCGGGGCGATCAGCAATCTTTTGTGCTACTTCACGGAAAAGTTCAGTAACAGCTTCTTTGTTTTGAAGATAACTGAAAACAACACGGCGATTAGCCATTGTATCATTTTTAGCACGATTGATTAGTGGCTCAGCGTAAACGCGAAGAGCTTTAGCCTTAGCAAGTGTAGTAAAAATACGTTTGCGAAGGATGAGAGCAATCGTCATGTTAGCGAGCAAAGCATCACGATGTGCTTTGGTGCGACTAAGGTGGTTAAATTTTTTATTATGTCTCATCGTTTATTACTCTTTTTCTAATTTATACTTTGAAATATCCATTCCGAACGAAAGGTTCAAGTTTGCCAAAAGCTCATCAAGCTCAGTCAAAGACTTTTTACCAAAGTTACGGAATTTCAAGAGGTCGGTTTTATTGAAAACCACGAGTTCACCAAGGGTTTCAACTTCTGCACTCTTCAAGCAGTTGAGAGCACGAACCGAGAGGTCCATATCAACAAGCTTAGATTTGAGCAATTGACGCATGTGGAGCACTTCTTCATCAAATTCTTCATTACCATTGCTATCGCTACTTTCTAAAGTAATTTTTTCATCAGAGAATAACATGAAGTGGTAAATAAGAATTTTAGCAGCTTCTTTCAAAGCGTCTTTAGGAAGTATCGAACCATTAGTGGTTATTTCGATAATGAGTTTGTCGTAGTCGGTTTTCTGGTCAACGCGGAAATTTTCAATCGAATACTTAACATTCTTAATTGGGGTATAGATTGAGTCGATGGCAAGTATGTTGACATCGTCGGTTGGCACCTGATTTTCTTCAGCAGGCACCCAACCACGCCCCTTATTGATTGTTAATTCAAGATTAAAACTTGCGCTGGGATCCAAATGACAAATCACCAAGTCGGGATTGAGCACTTCAAACCCAGTAAGAGCCTTGCTGATGTCACCGGCTGTGAACACCTCCTGTCCTGACACCGAAATAGTTGCTTTTTCGAAATCTGTATCTTCAACAACTTGCTTGAGATCAACTTTCTTGAGGTTAAGAATGATGTTCGTAACATCTTCTTTTACTCCGGGAATAGTATCAAATTCATGTTTAACGCCATCTATGCGAATTGAAGAAATTGCATAACCTTCCAACGAAGATAACAATACGCGACGCAATGCGTTACCCACTGTGATACCATAGCCGGGTTCCAATGGTTTAAACTCAAACTTGCCGTAGAAGTTATCGGCTTCCAACATAAGGATTTTGTCAGGTTTTTGGAATGCTAATATAGCCATGGATCTTAATTTTAATTATTATTTAGAATACAACTCGACGATCAATTGTTCTTTGATGTTCTCGGGAATATCTTCGCGAGCAGGAACATGAAGGAATTTACCTGATTTTGTTGCTTCGTCCCATTCAATCCATGGATATTTGCTGTGATTGAATCCGGCGAGAGCATCAGCAATTACTTCAAGAGATTTTGCTTTTTCACGAACACCTACAACATCTCCGGGTTTAACCGAGTAAGAAGCGATGTTAAGAACTGAGCCATTAACAACAATATGACGGTGAAGCACCAATTGGCGTGCAGCAGCACGAGTAGGAGCGATACCAAGACGATATACTACGTTGTCAAGACGAGATTCGAGCAATTGAAGCAACACTTCACCCTTAACCCCCTTAGTGCGAGATGCTTTTTCAAAGAGGTTACGGAATTGTTTTTCGAGCACGCCATAAGTATATTTGGCTTTTTGCTTCTCACGGAGCTGAACACCATACTCAGAAGTTTTTCTTCTTTTGTTGGCGCCGTGCTGACCGGGAGGGAAATTTTTCTTAGCGAGCACTTTATCTTCACCAAAGATAGGTTCGCCAAATTTGCGAGCGATTTTGGACTTTGGTCCTGTATATCTTGCCATTTTTAAGAATTCTGTTTTTTAGAGACTGTCCATGAGCATTAGTGCAGCCGCGACCATAGAGAGGTGATGAAAATTATGGTCTATTCACTTTTACTCAATCAAAATCTCAAGTTAATTAATAGATAATGTCACTAAAAGAGACAAAGTTAGTAAACTGAATTAAAGATTATACGCGGCGACGTTTTGGAGGACGACAACCATTGTGTGGTAGTGGAGTAACGTCGATAATTTCGGTTACTTCAATACCTGCACCATGAATTGTGCGGATTGCTGACTCACGTCCGTTACCGGGACCTTTAACATAAGCTTTAACCTTGCGAAGTCCAAGATCGTATGCAACCTTTGCACAATCTTGAGCGGCCATTTGAGCTGCATAAGGAGTGTTCTTCTTTGAGCCACGGAAGCCCATTTTACCTGCACTTGACCATGAAATTACTTGTCCTTCACCGTTGGCTAAGCACACAATGATGTTGTTGAAAGATGAGTGAACGTGAAGTTGGCCTGCGCCATCAACTTTAACGTTTCTCTTCTTAGCTGCGACTGTCTTTTTTGCCATATTCTATTATTATTTAGTAGCTTTTTTCTTGTTAGCAACAGTTTTCTTACGACCTTTACGAGTGCGGGCATTGTTTTTAGTGCTTTGACCACGCACTGGAAGACCGATACGATGACGGATACCACGATAGCAACCGATGTCCATCAAACGTTTGATATTAAGTTGGATTTCACTACGGAGGTCACCTTCTACTTTGTAATCTGCACCAATGACTTCACGCACTTTTGCTGCTTGAGCGTCGGTCCAATCTTTTACTTTGATGTTTACATCAACGCCAGCTTTCTCCAAAATTGTTTTAGCTGCACTACGACCGATGCCGAAGATATAAGTCAAGGCGATCTCACCTCTTTTATTTTGGGGGAGGTCAACTCCCACGATTCTTACTGCCATATCTTATTTGACTATTTATTTTTTGCAAAAATAACAAAAATTATCCTTGACGTTGTTTATACTTTGGGTTCTTTTTATTAATCACATAGAGACGTCCCTTACGTCGTACGATTTTACAGTCTGGGGTACGTTTTTTTACTGAGGCTCTAACTTTCATATCTTTTAGTTTTAATATTATTTGTATCTAAATGCAATGCGACCTTTTGATAGGTCATAAGGAGACATTTCCACCCTCACTTTATCTCCTGGGAGAATTTTAATGTAATGCATACGCATTTTACCTGAAATGTGGGCTGTGATTTCATGTCCGTTTTCAAGTTCTACACGAAACATTGCATTAGAGAGTGCTTCAACGATGACTCCGTCTTGTTCAATTGCTGCTTGTTTTGCCATATACTAATTAAATAAATTTATCTCCGAGAACTTCCTCGATATAATCAAATGTTGTTAATACTTCGGTTTTTCCATTCATGATTGCAACTGTGTGTTCATAATGAGCCGAAGGTTTACGATCGCGAGTGCGACAAGTCCAACCATCAGCTTCAATCACTACATTGCGACTTCCAAGGTTAATCATTGGTTCAATACACAAGCACATTCCGTTTTTAATTAACGAACCTGTTCCACGACGACCATAATTAGGCACTTCGGGATCTTCATGCATGCTTTTTCCAATGCCATGACCACACATTTCACGCACTACACTATAACCACGCGATTCGCAATATGTTTGAACAGCATTAGCAATATCACCAATTCGTTTGCCTTCTTGGCATGCTTCAATACCTTTATATAAAGACTCCTTAGTTGTTACACACAGCTTCATTATTTCAGGAGCGATTTCGCCAACAGCAAAAGTGTAACAAGAATCGCCCATAAAGCCATCTTTTTCAACTACACAATCAGTGCCAATGATATCACCTTCACGCAATGTGTAATTTGAAGGAAAACCATGAACAACTATTTCATTAACCTCACAACAAATAGAGCCGGGAAAACCTCCATAGCCAAGACATGCTGGACGTCCACCATTATCGCAAATAAATTCACGAGCAATAGTGTCAAGTTTGAGAGTGGTAACTCCGGGAGCCACCCACTTGGCGATTTCGCCAAGTGTGCGACTTACGAGAGTATTTGCTTCTCTCATACGTTCGATGTCTTCGTATGTTTTGAGATAAATCATTTATTATTGAAATAGCTGATATTAATAAGCACTTCCGGTTGTACGTCCTTTGATTTTACCATCTTTCATCAATCCATCATAATGGTGCATCATCAAGTGACTTTCAATTTGTTGTAATGTATCAAGAACAACACCAACCATAATCAAAAGCGATGTACCTCCGAAGAATTGAGCAAAGTTATCACTGATTCCGAAGAATCGAGCGAATGCAGGAAGAATGGCAACAATACCAAGGAAGATAGATCCTGGCAATGTGATACGCGACATGATTGTATCAAGATATTCAGCAGTTTTCTTACCTGGTTTTACACCGGGAATAAAACCATTATTACGCTTCATATCTTCAGCCATTTGAGTAGGGCGTACAGTGATTGCAGTGTAGAAATATGTAAACGCTACAATCATTGCGAAGAATACAAGGTTATACCAAAATCCGTTGATGTCAGAGAATGCAGCTACAATACCAGAAGCACCTTCTGATGTACTGAATCCTGCAAGAGTCAAAGGAATAAACATAATTGCTTGAGCAAAAATGATAGGCATAACACCTGCAGCATTAACTTTCAATGGGATGTATTGACGTGCTCCACCATATTGTTTATTGCCAACTATGCGTTTTGCATATTGTACGGGAACTTTGCGAGTTCCTTGCACCAATAACACTGCACCAATTGTTACAGCAAGTAACAAGATGATTTCCACTACAAACATGATGAGACCACCTTCACTGCCACTTGCTCCTGGCAAACGACTTGTGAACTCATAAAGTAATGCTTGTGGAAGACGAGCGATAATACCCACAAGGATAATGAAAGAAATACCATTACCAATACCACGGTCTGTGATTCTTTCACCAAGCCACATGATAAACATTGAGCCTGCTGCAAGAATGATAGTAAGATATGCTACCATCCAGAAAGTCAACTGCATGTGACCACCAGCTCCATTAATTTGAGCTTGGAGGTTGTAAAGATATGCAGGACCTTGCATGAGCAAAATACCTACTGTAAGATAACGTGTATATTGATTCAATTTTTGACGACCACTTTCACCTTCACGTTGCATTTTTTGGAATGAAGGCAATACCATACCTAAAAGTTGAATCACAATCGACGCTGTGATATAAGGCATGATACCAAGAGCCAATATTGATGCTTGCGAGAATGCCCCCCCTGAGAACATGTCGAGAAGTTGCATCAAGCCACTCTTGTTAGTGAAGTTTGCAAGATCTTGGAGTTCTTGAGGATTGATTCCAGGAAGAACAACAAAACAACCAAGACGATAGACAAGCACTAACAAGACAGTGACGATGAGTCGCTTGCGAAGCTCTTCAATGGTCCAAATATTTTTTATGGTTTGAACGAAGCTCATTATAATTAAACTTTATTGATTGAACCACCAGCGGCTTCAATAGCCTTTTGAGCAGCTTCAGAGAATGCATTTGCTTCTACTTCCACTTTGCATGAGATTGCTCCTTTAGCAAGAACTTTTACAAGTTGATTTTTGCTAATAAGACCAGCTTCACGGAGTTCAGCAAGACCAACTTTTTGAAGATTCTTAGCTGTTGCCAAAGCTTCAATATCAGCGATGTTGATTGCTTTGTATTCAACACGGTTGATGTTTTTGAAACCGAATTTAGGCAAACGGCGTTGAATTGGCATTTGACCACCTTCAAAACCAATCTTGCGGCTGTAACCTGAACGTGATTTAGCACCTTTGTGACCACGGGTAGAAGTTCCACCCTTACCCGAACCGGCACCACGACCAATACGAGTTTTGCGTTTTACAGCACCTACAGCGGGTTGTATATTACTTAAATCCATAATTATTAAAAATATTAAGCGTTAGTCACTTCTACCAAATGACGTACTTTGTTAACCATACCCATCACGTCATGAGTATTTTCTTTAACTACTACGTGATTCATTTTCTTTAAGCCAAGAGCATCAAGAGTGCGTTTTTGCACTGCAGGACACTTAATGCGACTTTTTATTTGTTTGATTTGAATTTGTGCCATTGTAGTTGAGTATTAACCTTTAAAAACTTGTTCAACTGAAATACCACGATTTTGAGCAACAATAGCCGGACTTCTCATTTCGTCAAGAGCAGCGATAGTTGCTTTAACGAGGTTGTGAGGGTTAGAAGAACCCTTTGATTTAGCGAGCACATCGGTAATACCAACACTTTCAAGCACAGCACGCATCGCACCACCGGCTTTAACCCCGGTACCTTGAGAAGCTGGTTTAAGAATCACGCGTGAACCGCCAAATTTAGCAAATTGTTCATGAGGAATAGTACCTTTATGAACAGGAACTTTGATAAGGTTCTTTTTAGCAGCTTCTACACCTTTAGCGATAGCAGCTGTTACCTCGTTTGCCTTACCAAGACCCCAACCTACGATGCCATTTTCATTACCAACTACAACGATTGCTGCAAATGTGAAAGTGCGACCACCTTTGGTAACTTTGGTAACACGATTAATGGCAACGAGACGATCTTTCAATTCAATAGAACTGTCTAATTTTACTCTGTTATTTCTTTTTGCCATAATTGTTAAAATTTAAGACCGCCATTACGTGCGGCATCAGCCAATGATTTTACTCTACCATGGAAGAGGTAACCGTTACGGTCAAAAACCACTTCGGTAATACCTGCTGCGATTGCTTTTTGTGCAATTGCTTCACCCACCTTAGCAGCGATTTCGATTTTTGTTCCTTCTTCGATACCTTTTGATGAGGTAGCAACTAAAGTTTTACCTGCGAGGTCGTCGATAAGTTGAACATAAATTTGTTTGTTGCTGCGGAACACAGTCATACGAGGACGTGCGGCAGTACCAGACACTTTCCCACGGATACGTGTCTTGATTTTATTTCTTCTTTGTATCTTAGATATCATAACGAGTCTATTTTACTTATTTGGCACCAGCCGATTTACCTGACTTACGACGAATAACTTCGCCAACAAACTTAATACCTTTACCTTTATATGGCTCAGGTTTGCGCAATGAACGAATCTTTGCACACACTTGACCGAGAAGTTGCTTATCTCCACTTTCAAGAATGATAAGTGGGTTTTTATTTCTTTCAGTCTTAGCTTCAACTTTCACTTCTTTAGGAAGTTGAATATATATTGCGTGAGAGAAACCGAGCGAAAGTTCGAGCACTTGACCTGTTGCGGCTGCACGGTAACCTACGCCTACTAATTCCATTTCCTTGCGATAGCCAGTAGAAACACCTACCACCATATTGTTAATCAACGCACGATAAAGACCATGTTGAGCACGGTGTTCACGATTGTTGGTTGGACGTGATATAGTGAGAGTGTTACCCTCGATTTGGATATCAAGGTCAGGGTTCACTGTTTGTGAAAATTCACCTTTAGGACCTTTTACAGTTACTACGTTATTTTCTACCTTAACGGTTACACCGGCAGGTATCTCAATGGGAGCTTTTCCTATTCTTGACATAATTAATACCTCCTATAAGATTAATAAACATAACATAGTACTTCACCACCAATCTTCAACTCAGCTGCTTTCTTATTAGTCATCACACCTTGAGAAGTAGAAAGGATAGCAATACCTAAACCATTTAACACTCGTGGCATATCTTTGTAGCCTGTGTATTGACGAAGACCTGGACGTGATACGCGTTTAAGATCTTTGATAGCGTTCACTTTGTCTTTCGCATCATACTTTAAGGCGATCTTGATAGTACCTGCGGGGGTTT
>CAJGDJ010000051.1 GCA_904502025.1 uncultured Muribaculaceae bacterium | reverse complement strand
TAGACTAATTGAGCAGAGTCAGTTTGATGCTGTTCAAGCTAAAATCAATCGAAGACCTCGAGAATAACTAAATTTTTCTTCTCCAAAAATTGAATTCTTCAAATTATTAAAATAATTTTGCACTTGCTTGTTGACTCTACACATAAATTCATAATTGTGAAATACTTGCATATTTCAAGTTTTATTATTACCTTTGCAACCGATTTCGCAATCTCTGGCGTGTAAAGTGAACCGTGAATATTGCGAGTAATGTTAACATTTTAAATATCAAAGAAATGGATTTAATTAAAATCGCCAATGAAGCATTTGCTACAGGCAAACAACACCCTGAGTTCGGCCCTGGTGATACTATCACAATCGCCTACCGCATCAAAGAAGGTAACAAGGAACGTATCCAACAATACCGTGGTGTAGTTATTAAAATTTCAGGCGAAGGCGAAAAGAAACGCTTCACAGTTCGCAAAATGAGCGACAACATTGGTGTTGAACGTATCTTCCCAATCGAATCACCATTTATTGACTCTATTACAGTTAATAAATATGGTAAAGTTCGCCGTGCTAAACTTTATTACCTTCGTAGTCTTACAGGTAAAAAAGCACGTATCAAAGAACGTCGCGTTAAGTAAGAACAGTTTCTTGCAAAGAATAAAAAAAGACTTGCCTTTTCAAAGATGCAAGTCTTTTTTTATTTTACCACCGATTTTTATACATAGTTTCACACTCCTGAAGGTGTATCAACAACCGAAAGCCAAATAAGGAGTAAAAATATCATTATTGTAGCAAGTATTGTCAACCACACACTCAATTTTATCGGAGTTTGCTTTTTGTGTTTTTTATTCATTGTTTCAAGAGTTTTTCTTAAAACAACGAAAATAAACAAATTGTTTAATCTAAATTACTTACATCCTATCACTCGGCGAAGCGTATCAATTTGCGAACGCCACAAATCTTTAGACTCTTCCAATTCATCTTCTTGTGCAAAATCAACAACTTGCAACACAATATTGTCGGTCATCTCACTAGTGAGAATACGCATTTCAAAATAGGTTTTCTCAGAAGCGTCAAGCCATTGCAACTTCAAAGCCAACCCTTTACGCATTCCCACCATTCGAGCCTCTTGGCTATATCCTTTCCACTTAAAAATATATTCACGGTCTTTAATTTTTACATCATCGGCAAACCATTGTTTTAATCCATTTTCATTCGAGATATAGTCCCATAAAATCGCTATGGGAGTGGCTTTCATGTCAAATTCCAATTTGTATTTTATATGTTCCATGTTTTAGTTAGGTATCTTTATTTTCAGTTATGATTAATATTGGTTTATATTTACAACTGCGAATTAATATAAAATTATTGATATAATCATCATTTTTTCATTTTTTCTTTTATTAAACTATCCTTTTTATGTAAATTTGCATATATAAAAATTTCAACAAACTTATAAGACACTTTCATTATGGGATTATTTGAAAAACTAACCGAAAGAGCGATAAAAAATCGCCAACGTATTGTACTTCCTGAAGGTACAGAACCTCGCACTCTGACTGCTGCTGATAAAATTATTGCAGAAAACATTGCCGATGTAATCCTTATTGGCGATCCTGCCGATATTCTTGCTATGGCAAAAGACCTTAAACTTGAAAACATTGACAAAGCACAAATCGTCAATCCCGCCGATGAAAAAGTAATCGATAAATACGCCGGAATCTATTTTGACCTTCGCAAGAGCAAAGGCATTACAATGGAAGAAGCTCGCCTACAAACAGCCAATCCTCTATACCTCGGCTGTTTGATGGTAAAAGCCGGCGATGCCGACGGACAAGTAGCCGGTGCTCAAAACACAACCGGCAATGTGCTTCGTGCCGCATTCCAAGTAATCAAAACACAACCCGGAATTGATGTCGTGTCGGGTGCATTTATAATGCTTCTCCCCGAAGGCTCACAATATGGCACTGATGACTTACTCGTATTTGCCGATTGTGCTGTTATACCGGAGCCAACCGATAAAGAATTAGCACAAATCGCTGTTTCGGCTGCTCAAACAGCTCGCGACATCGCAGCAATTGAGCCTCGTGTGGCAATCCTCAGTTTCTCAACCAAAGGAAGTGCTCGCCACGAACGTGTAAACAAAGTTATTCGTGCCACTGAAATAGCTCACGAAATGGCTCCCGAATTAATTCTCGATGGAGAACTTCAAGCCGATGCAGCATTAGTGCCGGGAGTAGCAAACAGCAAAGCTCCTAACAGCCCATTAAATGGACGTGCCAACGTTCTTGTATTCCCATCTCTCGAAGTGGGCAACATTGCTTACAAACTCACTCAACGACTTGGTGGTGTTCAAGCTGTAGGCCCTATCCTCCAAGGCCTTGCTGCACCTGTTAATGACCTCTCTCGTGGTTGCTTCCCCGAAGACATTTACAAAACAGTCATCATTACTTGTAACCAAGCAATCGGTCTCAAAGAAAACAAATAATAATCTCAACAATAAAAATATAATTAATCATGAAAATTCTTGTATTAAACTGCGGCAGTAGTTCTGTAAAATATAAACTCATTGAAACTGCAAATAATGATACACTCGCTGAAGGTGGAGTTGAACGCATCGGTCTTGAAGATGGATTCTTGAAATTCAAACGTGCCGACGGTTCAAAAGAAACCGTTTCACTCGGACACGTTGACCACAATGGTGCTGTATCTGCAATCCTCAACAACCTCACCGACGAGAAAGAAGGTTGCATTAAAAGCTACGACGAAATCGATGCAGTTGGTCATCGCGTAGTGCATGGTGGAGAAAAATTCAACAAAAGTGTACTTATCGACGATGATGTTAAAGCTATGATTAAAGAATGCTACGACATCGCTCCTCTCCACAACCCTGCCAATATGACCGGTATCGAAGCTATTACAGCATTAATGCCTAATGTGCCTCAAGTGGGTGTATTTGACACAGCATTCCACCAAACAATGCCTGCAAAATCATACATGTATGCCCTCCCTTATAAATATTATGCTGAAGATGGTGTGCGTCGTTACGGATTCCATGGCACAAGCCATCGCTACGTATCACAACGCGTGTGTGAGTTCCTCGGCGTTGACATCAAAGAACAAAAAATCATCACTTGCCACGTAGGTAATGGTGGGTCAATCACTGCTGTTCTTAATGGCAAGAGCGTTGACACTTCAATGGGCTTAACTCCAACAGAAGGTCTTATGATGGGTACTCGCGTGGGAGATATCGACCCGGGTGCATTGACTTATTTGATGGCTAAACACAATCTTACGCCTGCCCAAATGCAAAACATCATCAACAAAGAAAGTGGCGTAGCCGGCGTTTCAGAAATCTCATCTGACATGCGTGAAATTGAAGCTGCCGACATCGCTGGTGTTGAACGTGCTCAATTGGCGTTGGCTATGTATGAACAACGCATCATTAAATATATCGGAGCATACGCAGCCGAAATGGGTGGAGTTGACATCATCGTATTTACCGGTGGCGTGGGCGAAAACCAAACAGGTGTGCGCGAAAACGTATGTGCTCCTCTCGGCTTCATGGGCGTAGAACTCGACAATGAACTCAATGCAAAAATTCGTGGAACAGAAACTGTAATCTCTACTCCTGCATCAAAAGTTAAGGTGGTTGTGATTCCAACCGACGAAGAATTGATGATTGCTCGTGACACTGAAGCTATCGTTAACGGCCGTCAACCCGAATAATCGTAACAAAATTCAAACCTCATAGGCAATAGTCAACTCCCCCACTCTTTGGGGGAGCATGGCGAAGCCTAAAGAGGAAATAAACACTTCAAATCTACAACTTTACACTTAGTATTTTATGAAAAAAATCAGAGCAGCCATCGTTGGATATGGTAATATTGGAAAATTTGTGCTTGATGCACTCGAAACGGCTCCCGACTTTGAAGTTGTCGGCATTGTGCGTCGTAGCATAAACAATATTCCTGATGAACTAAACAATTATAACGTAGTTACCAACATCGACCAACTCGAAAAGGTTGATGTGGCAATCTTATGCACCCCTACCCGTGAGGTTGAAAAATATGCAGTAGAATACCTCGCAAAAGGGATCAATACTGTTGATAGCTTCGATATTCACACCGGCATCGTTGAGCTTCGTCGAAATCTTAATACGGTAGCTCAAGCTAACGGCACTGTGGCTATTATATCGGCCGGTTGGGACCCGGGAAGCGATTCGGTAGTGAGAACCTTGCTTCAAGCTGCTGCTCCTAAAGGATTAACTTATACAAACTTCGGTCCCGGCATGAGTATGGGACACACAGTGTGTGTGAAATCAAAAGAGGGTGTAAAAAATGCTCTTTCCATGACAATTCCATTAGGGACAGGAATTCATCGTCGCATGGTATATGTAGAACTTGAAGATGGCTACTCTCTTGAACAAGTAGCTAAAGCTGTAAAAGAAGACCCATATTTTGCTAACGACGAAACCCATGTGATACAAGTAGAGTCGGTTGATGAAGTGAAAGATATGGGACATGGCGTAAACATGGTACGCAAAGGTGTTTCAGGCAAAACTCAAAACCAACGTTTTGAATTTAACATGAGCATCAACAATCCTGCACTTACCGCACAAATGCTCGTGAGTGTGGCTCGTGCTTCAATGGTTCAAAAACCGGGAGCATATACAATGATTGAGATTCCTGTTATTGACCTATTACCCGGCAACCGCGATAATCTTATCGCACACCTTGTATAATAAGAATTTAATCCCTCTTAAAATAGTATGGCGATGTATCACAACGACACTCGCCTTGTTTTTCTATGAGCGAATGGTGTTTTATTTTTTCAATTTTGAGATTCCACATAAACGCATTATCTTTGTATAAAATTTACGACAAGTCATAAATTTAACAGTGAAAAAACTTTTAAGTTTTATTATTCCCATTATAATTGCAGTAACCTTTATTAATGGGAAAGAAGAGGTAAAATCAACTAACTTAGATGATTATGCCACTGACTTGACTACTAAAAACTGCACCTACCTTGACGATTGCTTTGTTTATGATTTAGATATATATCTTCCTCGTCAAACATCTACTCCAAGTGTCCTTCGATTACAAAATCAAACAAAAAGGACAAATATTTCTCATAACAATCATTTCAAAACAATAAAAGCAGGAAAATTTGACGATTCCTACTTAAGAAAAATTTATCAACAAAAATCTCACATCGTCCATTTCTCGTTTATCAAGCCTTTTCATAAATTGATTAGCCTTGGTAAACTTATTGTTTAGTGTTTTCCATATAGACTTCAAATGTAGCATATTCTTTCGGCTGAAGAATATGCCTTAGGTTTTGTTGTTTCAAAAACAAAACTTCTCTAATTCTAAATTCTATTTACATACACTAAAACAATGGACATTTTTCAAATATTTACTCTTTTAGGAGCATTAGGCATGTTCCTATATGGTATGAATTTAATGAGTTCGGGGCTTCAAAAAGCCTCAGGAGACAAACTTCGCAGTTTCCTTTCAGCAATGACATCTAACCCATTTAAGGGAGTCATGACCGGACTTGGTATTACATCAATTATTCAATCATCATCAGCTACAACCGTAATGGTAGTAAGTTTTGTTAATGCCGGACTACTCTCACTTGGACAAGCTATTGGTGTCATTATGGGAGCCAATATTGGGACTACCGTAACTGCATGGCTTGTATCGTGGCTCGGGTTCAAAGCCGACATATCTATCCTTGCTGTCCCATTAATGCTATTTGGATTCCTATTTTCTAATTCAAAGAAAAATCAACGACAAAATATAGGGGAACTAATTGTGGGGTTCTGTCTGTTATTCCTTGGGCTTTCATTCATGAAAGAATCAGTACCCGACTTGAATAGCACCCCCGAAGTTTTAGAATTTGTCAAATCATGGTCAAGCTACGGGCTTAGTTCCGTTTTAATTTTTCTTACTTTCGGCACTATTCTCACTTTAGTCTTACAATCATCATCGGCAACAATGGCAATAACCCTCATCATGTTAAGCATGGGGTGGATACCATTTAACATGGCTTGTGCAATGGTATTAGGAGAAAACATCGGAACCACAATTACTGCCAACATAGCGGCTTCAGTTGGTAACACCCAAGCTAAAAGAGCAGCAATGTCGCACACAATATTCAATGTATTTGGAGTAGTATGGGCATTAATATTCTTTACCCCATTCCTTACTCTTGTTGGGAAAATTACCGAATTTATATTCGGGTTACCCAACCCTGCCAATGATGGTTTTGTTGTAACCAATCCCAACTCAGCCGAAGGTGTTGCAGCTCTGTATGGTCTTTCAATGTTACACACATTATTTAATTCTATTAATACTATAATATTAGTTTGGTTTATCAAGTATATTGAAAAGATTGTTGTTTGGATAATTAAAACTCCGAAAAACCAAGAAAATGAAGTGTTCCGACTCAAATACATCTCTGCCGGTCCTGTTGCAACACCCGAACTTGCCACCGAACAAGCATTTGATGAGATTATACATTTTGCTCAAATCTCCCAAAAAGGACTTGAATATGCCAAATTAGCGATTCAAGAAAAAGACACCAATAAATTTGAAGAATATCGCAGTAAATTGGTTAAATACGAAGAAATATCTGACCGAATTGAATATGAAATTGCAGCGTTCCTTAATGCTGTTTCGGCTGGTGACATCAGTGAAGAAACCTCAAATAGGATAAAAGCAATGTATAAAATAATTGGCGAATTAGAATCTCTTGGCGATTCGGGCGAAGCAATCAGCCGCATACTTTCTCGTCGTAACATTCATAATAAAACATTTGATCAAGACACCATTGACAAGTTATTAAGAATGGTAGCAAGCATAGAAAAAGCCTATGATGTGATGATTACAAACCTTAACGCAGCACACAAAGGCTCTCTAATTGAAATTTCCAATGCTTACAACGCCGAAGAACAAATCAATAATCTAAGAAACGACCTTCGCGATTCTGAAATCGAGGAGATCGAAACCAACATTAAGAATTATCAAACAAGTATCTACTATATTGATATTGTGAATCAATTAGAACGAATGGGCGATTTCATAATCAACATTTCTCAAGATTTGGAATGGGCTTACGCTAAAAAGTAGTTCATTAAGCACTCTTATAATCTATAATAAAACTCGACGTGGCTTGATTCTTTCGTCGAGTTTTTATATCTATTTATAATAAATAAGCAAAACGAAGTGCATGATAATTTGTTAGTTGGCGTGATATGATGTAACTTTGTGCGATATATCATTCTAACAAAATCATATCATTTATTCATGCTTGAATCAATAGGAAATTTAATTACAACAATCGCCGATTTTGTGTGTGGTTATCCCATGTTTTTCACACTCATAGGTGGTGGATTGTTTCTTTTCATATATTCGGGAGCTGTATCGATTCGTCGCTTACCATACGCTATTGTTGCACTACGCACCAAAAGTGATGCTAAAAATGGACAAATCAGCTCGGCACAAGCTCTTGCCTCGGTAGTAGCAGCTACCGTAGGGCTCGGTAATATTGCCGGCGTATCGATAGCCTTGGTTATGGGAGGTCCCGGTGCCATATTTTGGCTATGGGTAAGTGCTCTGGTGGGAATGTGTACAAAATACCACGAGGGAGTATTGGCAATTATGTATAAAGGGAAAGACAACGAAGGAAACCCTCAAGGTGGTCCGATGTTTATAATAGAGCGAGGATTAGGCATGAAATGGAAGCCATTGGCAGTATTTTTTGCTATTGCCGGCATGTTTGGCACTATGTGTATAATGAATGCCAACCAACTTGCCGAAGGAGCTGTAGCCACATTCACAACTCCCGAATGGATTGCCGGTAGCGATTTTCTCTCAACAATTTCATCAATAACAACACTTGACAACCTACATTCATTCAAACTAATCTTTGGAATCACTGTAGCCTCAATTGTTGCATTAGTAGTGCTTGGTGGAATCAAACGCATCGCCAACGTAGCTACTGTACTCGTCCCCTTTATGGTTGGAGCTTATTTCTTAATGGTGCTATATATCATTATTACCCACATTGCAGATGTTCCCAATGTTTTTGCAAGCATATTTCGCGAAGCATTTAATCTTGAAGCCGGTTGGGGGGCTTTGATTGGCATTGCTCTCATTGGTGCTCGTAGAGCGGCATTAGTAAATGATGCCGGCGTGGGAACTGCATCAATCATGCACGGAGCATCTCGAAACGACCAGCCTGTGCGTGAAGGATTAGTTGCGATGTTGGGACCAAGCATCGACTCAGGATTGGTGTGTACGCTCACTGCTCTGGCTATTCTACTTTGTGGCAATATCAACGTAGAAGGAGTTCAAGGACTTCAAGTTGCAATGGAAGCCTTTGGCAACGCAATTCCCGGTGGCAAATATGCCTTAATGGCAATAGTAATATGCTTTGGAATGTCGTCGATGTTTTCATATTCATTCTATGGCAACCGATGTGCAAGCTACCTTTTCGGGGCTAAAAATGCAAAATATTACACCTACTTTTTTATACTTTCACTTGTCGTATTTGCCGTTGTTCCACTATCGGCTGCCGTTGGTGTTTGCGACTTATTTTATGGATTTATGGCATTTCCAACTATGATTGCCATTCTAAAATTAAGCCCCAAAGTAAAACAAGCAACTAAAGAATATTTTTCACAGATAAAACAATAACATTTTATAATTCACATTATCGTTATGCTTAATTTCATTACTTGGACTGCCGACCCTATCCTACTCGATACTTCATTTTTTGATCTTCGATGGTATTCATTGATGTTTCTCGTTGGATTTTTAGGCGGCTATAAAATTATAGAAAAAATATTCAAACGAGAAGGAGCTCCCGAAAGTTGGCTTGGTTCACTCCTAATCTACGTGATGCTTGGCACTATCATTGGTGCTCGACTCGGACATGTGTTCTTTTATGAATGGGACCAATATTCACAAGACCCCATTGCAATATTCAAAGTATGGGAAGGCGGATTAGCCAGCCATGGTGGCACAATTGGTGTTGTTCTTGCTGTGATTCTATTTTCAAAATACACAGCACATCGCAATGTATTGTGGACTCTCGACCGATTGGCAATTGCCGTTGCAATGGTTGCTGGGCTGATTCGTCTTGGCAACCTATTTAATCACGAAATATACGGACACGTAACCGATGTGCCATGGGCATTCTGCTTCATCGACAATATTCGAGCATGGCAAACCGGTGCCGAACCTATTTTTACCGCGCCCTCACACCCCACCCAAATCTATGAAGCTCTATGCTATTTTGCGTTGTTCGGATTAATGATGTGGCTGTATTGGAAAAAGAACGCACAAGAACGACAAGGTTTATTGCTCGGAATTTTCTTTACTTGGGTATTTGGCTCACGTTTCTTGATTGAATTTGTAAAAAACAATCAAGTCGCCTGGGAAGATTCAATGACGCTTAATATGGGACAATGGCTAAGTGTACCTTTTGTATTAATCGGCATTACCCTTATCATCTATGCACTTAAGCGTCCACGCATTGCTCTCGAATATCCCAACAAATTCCCCGACGAGAACAACAATAAAAAGAAATAACTGCAAATACATTACTCGATTTTGGTACTATTGCATAAAAATAGGGCATCATTTTGATTTGATGCCCTATTCAATTTATAACTGATTATTATTAATTACCATGATTTATGTTCATTACAGGAACCAAACCCTCGGTTGGGGTATAAATAATTTGAGGTAATGATCCTTTATCTGAAATTTTTTCTAAGGTGCGAATAAACAGATATTGATTATAAGTACTTGTTAGTTTCCCATTCTCAATTTCCATTGCTTCAGCCATACCTTTTGCTCGCTCTATTTCTGCTTGAGCATTCAATTTCTCAGCCTCTAATTTTGCTTTAGCTTCTTCAACGAGAATCATTCTATTTTGTTCAGCTCTTGCCATTTCGGCTTTACCTTCCATTTCTTGTTGCCATACATTATAGGCTGGAATACCAAACATGAGTCCTAATACAAGCACAATAAAAATACCTACAGCTACCAATACTTGAATAAATGTTTGTTTCTTCATAACGATTTCTTTTAATATTTATAATTTCAATATTTTTCAGTCGCAAACAAAAATTATCATCAATATACTACGCAATTACCAATGTATTATTTTCAATTTTAGCAATACGCGTTGAATACATATTTTATTTATCCTTTTCGGGAAGAGCCGAATGAATAATATCGTATGTTTCTTGCATTATATCTTTAACTCTGAATCCACCCTCAGGAGGCATGATGGGTTTGTGAATTGTCAATTTCACATGTCCCCATTTTGGAAGTTTCTTAAATCGGGGCATCACATCAAATGCTCCATCAATAGTTACAGGAACAATGGGAAGACCAAATTGCACAGCCAATAAGTATGCACCCTTTTTGAAAGGAGATAGTTTGCCATTCCATGAACGAGTCCCTTCAGGGAAAACAATTAGCGACATCTCGTTTTGCAACTGTCGACGAGCGATTGCCATAGTTTCTTTAATTGTAGCTGGTGAAGAATTATCTACAAACACCATTCCGGCACGTTTACAACTCCACCCTACGAATGGAATCTTTTCAAGACTCTTCTTCATCATCCACCTAAAACTATGACCAAGATAGCCATACGCCACAAATATATCATAGGCACTTTGGTGATTAGCCACAAACACGTAAGGTTTCTTGGAATCGATATTCTCTTTCCCCTCAACCGTTACTTTAACCATTGTAATCCAGCAAACAAACTTTCCCCAAATTCTTGCTGGATAATATCCCCACCAATGGCCACCAAGCATACAACCAAGCCCCACCGTCAATGAGGTAATAATTGTTGAAATTACCAATAATGGTAACATAACAACACATTGATATATCCGATACAATATTTTCATAAATCCAAGTTATTACAACTTATGCAAAGTTACAAGTTAAATCGCAAAATCACAAAAAATGCCATTTCTTTCTACCAAAATACCAAAAGAGCTTGCACTGAAAGGCGATTATGCTCATAAATGCAATCCAAAACTGATTAGGCAGTAATAGTCATGGATTATATATTGGGAAACGCACCAACTAGTCTATAAACACTAATCATTTAGTACAGGCATGTAGATTGTTTGCCAAATGAACGCATCCCAATCATCATCATCCGATTTATCGGTATATGTTATGCGATATTGTGTTTTGCCATTTTCATCAATGCGTTCTTCAATTTTAGTAACAACAATTTCTCCTGATTTATAGCTTGGATAAAGTTTTGAAAACCTTTCCTGCATGAGAGTTTCAAGATTGACGTTTCCGCTAACATTAGTCCACTTCTTTGTTGCACAAGATACTAATGCAAAAACAAATACTACTAAAATGATAACGTTGAAAAATCTCTTCATGATATTATACTTACTTGATTTATATAAGCAAAGTTACATTTTTTTTTATTGCTGTCCGATAAAACTTTTTTTGAGTGAATAAAAAATTAGGACTGGTTCCATTTGCATGAATCAGTCCTTTTTGGTTACTTTTGTTTTACCACAAACAAGTTTAACCATGGGTAAAAGTACACATTTTATC
>CAJGDJ010000050.1 GCA_904502025.1 uncultured Muribaculaceae bacterium | reverse complement strand
GTTTGCTGGTTCAAAAAATAGTTCGGTATATTCTTTATTGTTCCAAATAATAGATTTACCATCGGTGGTAGCCACTTGGCTACCACTGACAGTAGTATCTGAAACATGGAAATCACCGTCGAGGATAAATTTAACCTCTGCGGCACTCATGATGCCGACCTTAATTTTGGGTTCTTCCATTAATTGTTTGTTTTACTTAATGTTATTTACAATTTCTTCAACATCTTCGTTGCTAAGGCAAAGTTCATTAAAGATTACTTTTACCAATTCAGCATCAAGTTTGTTAAAGTCTTTTTCAAGAGGAGTGATAAACACGCCACCCATATCTACCGAAGCAGGGCTAAGCAACATCTTGTCGTCGCCTTCAGTTCCATAGAATGATGGACGGTGTTGCTTGCGAGGAATAACAACCAAGCGAACACCTGCAGGTGTTGCATAGCAAAGAAGGTTCATCATTGGCTCTTTTTCTCCTTCAGGAACAGGAATTGCATCGTAAAGACGAGCAAACAAACGTTCTCCGGCTTGAGGATCATTAGAATCAATAACAAACACATTTAGAGGGAGTGAATCACACACTGCAAGCACTGCATCGCCATCAGTAGCAACAGTTTTAAGTTCTTTACCATCAAGAGCTTCTCCGATAGTTAAGAAATCACTATTACCGGCTTGGAAGTGCATGTGGTCGGGAGCAGATGCACCACACTTAGGACCATTATAGAATACAGTGTATTCATCAAGTTCTTTCGCAAGGCTCATCATGTCGGCAATGCGACCTTTGATAAGTTGATCAACGTGTCCCATGTCGGGGATAGTCAAGTGACGTGGGAAAATTGGGAATGGGTTAATAAGTACGATATAACCATTGCCCCACTCTATGCCACGTTGAACCGAAGGACGATTTTCGGCACAAAGGAAACATTTACGAGCAGCGAGAGATTTAGCATCAACTTTAGCCGAAGAAGAAATGATACGTGCAGGATTGAATTGCACTTTGATTTTCATTCCATCAACATCAAGTTCTTTTACCTTAACACCCTTGAGTGCTTCAAAGTTATCAGCGGCAGTTTGCCATTCAGCAAGCTGCTCGCCAATAAATTTGTTTATCATTTCTGAATTAATCACGGTCGTAAGGAATTATTTATTTTTGTTTAATTCAACACGAGCTTGAAGTTCCCAAGTGCGGATACGGTCCTTGTAAAGGTTGTTTGCGTTAGTCTTGTTGATATCCAATGCGTGGTCAGAGTTATCTTCCCAACGACGGCAGTAGTAAACTACGTCATAAACGCGACCGATTTGATAATGACGAGAGAATGCAAGACCAAGTGCATAGTCTTCACCATAGCTTGTGTTAGGAACATTGATTTCACGAAGCATTGGAGTATAGAATGCACGTGGAGCACCAAGACCATTGATACGAAGTGCATTGTTGCGACCATTTTCGGGTGTCCATTCTTTGTGATCGATTACACCGGGAGGAATCATTTGCATGTTGATGTCGGTAAGCATATAAGTACCTACTACCATTGAGCAGTTTTGTTCGTAGAATGCACCAACCATCTTAGCAAGAGTATTTTCATCAGAGTAAACGTCGTCAGAGTCAAGTTGAACCGCAAATTTACCACATTTTGGGTGATTTACACCTGCGTTCCAGCACCCACCAATACCGAGGTCGTCACGTTCTGGAATGATGTGGATAAGACGTTCGTCATCTTTGAATTCGTCGATAGCTTCAGTTGTACCATCTGTACTACCATTGTCAATAACGATGAGGTTGAATTTGAAATCAGTTTTTTGAGAAAGAACACTCTTAATTGCATCACGAACTGTGCGAACACGGTTACGTACAGGAATGATAACTGATGCTTCATATTCAAAGTCACCTTGGTTGAAGTTAATTTCTTCAAATTTTGGTTCAAGGTAACCACCAATTTTTTTGAGGTGATCGGTACAAGCTTGTTCCATTTCAATTTGCACACCACGGTTTTTAGGATCAACATAGCTAAAGTGAGATTCACCTTCAGTAGCTACAGGAAGTGCAATTTCTGTATAAAGATATTCATTAATGTGAACAAGATCGCCTTGACGAGATACTTTTAGACGAAGGTCATAAAGACCGGCTGCAGTATATTCCACATCAATTTCGGCAGCTGCTGCTTTCAACGCTGTAGTGTTGAAGAAAAGAACTGAACCAAAGTTAAAGTCATCACGAAGTGAACCGAATTGATAGTCAATTACAGGAGCGTTAGATTTTTTACCTTCAACAACTTGGTAGTTATCAGCATAAACCATTGCTGCTTTAGAGTCATTAGCAAGGCGAACCATACGTTCGAGAGCCAAATAACCCATAACGAGGTTGTTATACTTTGTATAGAAAAGTGTGTAATCGCCTTCAGAAGCTGCTGCGATTTTTTTCATGGTTGCTGAGCTGTTTAGCACGTCGATGTTGATAACTTCACAACCTTCTACAGCTGCGGCGTTAGCATCGGTGGCAAGAAGGAAAATTTTTGTCACTAAAGCATTTTGACGAAGTCCGTCAACAGTTGCTTTCACTTGCTGAGCGTCAGCATAAGGGATAAAACAATTGATAGTTTTCATTGTAAATGTATTATTAAAATGATTATAATTAAAATATTTCGTTTGAATTATTTTTTCTTTTTAGTTATAGTTTTCTTTGCGACATTCTTCTCTATAGGTTTTGACACACGATTATTAAAGAATTTCAATATTGACTTCATTAACTCATTTCGTTGATTTTGGTCAACAATTGTCTCAAATGGGAAACCTATCACTACTGTTTGACGACAACCATTATCGCTTGCAATAGCACTAATGAGATTATTTTCGCAATATCGCATAATCGTTGCACCGGTTTTGTTATCAGCAGGATAGAACGAATCGGGCGATTCTACAACATAGCATGTATCATTTAGCGTATTGTTAAATTTGTAGTGAACTTTACCAAATTCTTTGTAACGAGATTGCACTTCATAGGCTTCGCCGGTTGTACTTGCTTGATCTGTTCGCCACTTAAATCCGAGCACTTCTGCAGCAAATTTAGCATCAGCATCAGCAACTTCTTTGCTTGACAATGGATTGTCACTGATGTCAGTAGCAACAAAAGCTCCCGTTACCATAATATCTGTACCATTTTGAGCAAGATTTGTTAAACGGGTTTGTAATGCAGTAGGAAATGCTTTGTATTTTGTACCATAAGTTCCCGTACCCACTTTTATCTCTTTTTGTTTACCTAAGATTAAATCAACAATTTCAGGCTTATCATTTGCCTTTGCAAAAGCATCAACACTTGATGACACAAATGAAAATCCGGCATTTGCGATAGCTTTACCATGACAATATACATAATCAAAGGTGTTACCTGCAATAAGCTTTGTTTCATAGTTGGCACGAGAAGCGCCAAAACCGGCTGCGTCATCGTCCATCCATGGGATAGAACGGCGATATTCTGTTTGCTCGCCAATGTAACTAATATCATAAACGTAAGGCACTCCATGGTCTTTGCGATCATCAAATCCTGCTATTTCTCCAGCATCAAACCAATCGGGAGCTGATACACGAGTAAAGCCATTGACTATTGTTACCGTTTTTGCATTCGCACCTTTATCACACAATGCAAGTACCTCAGATGGGAAACTTATGCCTCCATCATTTCCGGCAATAATGCGATAAGAATGAATGTCCCCATCATTTACAAGCACTTCATATTCAGGGGTAGAAACAGTTGCTATATCCTTAAACTCACCATCATTCACACGTTCTTGCACAATATAATATGAAGGAACGGCAGTTGACTCTTGTTTATCTTCGGTTGATTCCCAAGTCAAACGATATTTACCATTCAATGCTTTGCTTATTTCAAATGCTCTGATTGGCAAAGGTTGCACAACGTATGGTCGGTTATCACGATTCGCAATAAATTCAAGCATACCCTTGTAGATTGCACGACTCACTGTGAAACGGAAAGATGGATCAAGTCCATATTTCATGTCGGCAAAATTTTGATGTGAGAGCAATTCAAGCAACAATGCAGGCACTTGCGGCACTCGAGCCTCATAATAAGTCTTATCCCACATTGCACGACGAGTCCAACGAGGCTCATATGCCGAACGAATATCATTCACAATATTAGTTGCAATACTATCGGTCAACATGCGTGAAGCATATCGAGGAGTTCCATTTGCATAGGTTCCTCCATTGTCGCTATAATAGATTGACAACGTTCCAATAATTGAATCATTCATTGTAGTTCCGGCATCGGTATGGAATGCCAAAGACAGGTCGATAGGTATATTCAAGCCTTTATAATTTGGCAATACTGAAGAACCTCCCATTAAGTAGTTAACCCATGCTCCACGAGCTTTATAGTCGTCGGTATAATCATTAACATTGTTTGATGGAGTATAAATCGAATCGGGAACACCAGCCCACTGCATCCAATAGCGAGCAGCCTCTGTAAATCGAGGATATCCACTCTTAACATACTCATAGCTCATTGAGGCTTCTCCATCTTTCACTTTTCGAGCAACATTACCTACTCCACCACCAATTTTCACAGCATCGGCAGTAACAACTGTTCCTGACTCATATGATAGATTTACCAATTCAATCATTGGTGCCCCGGTTCCTTCTTTGTCAAATGCAAAATGACCAAGATAGATCCATGTACCACCGCCCATTTTTTGATTAACCTTAAATTCTTTCACCCCACTACGAGAATGAATCCGATAGAGTGCATCAGGAGCTGAATTTGGCAATGATGCATACGAAACATATACTGCATATTTTCCCGGCATTGGCAATTCGGGTTGCCACTTTGCAACAGATTCATTTTTACCTTTTGCGACAGTATTTACTACTCGTACACTTCCTTCTTCGAACGGATTTTCAACATCTTTAAGAATTGCATTTCGATATGCAAACCCCTTAACCTGAGCATTACTCCACTTTTGATCGCCTGATTTTTCACTATAATTAGCCTGAGCCAACCCTCCATCTGCATCAACAATTACCTCATTGACATTGAAATCACGTTCACGCGGACTCAAAACGTATGCACCTGCATTTTCAAGCATTGGCATTAAGAAAGGCAACACATAACTTTGTGTGTAAAGGTCTTCAACGGTCTCAAATATTCGTGCACGCTGCCATTCCCATCGGTTAAGTGATGGCTCAAAATACCAACCATGGCTTTGCCACATGGCAATATTGCTACCATCAAGCCCAAATGGAGCTTTTACTCCACCAATAGGAGTAATAAAACGTTCGGATTCAGTCGGACCATTGATTTCGTCGTAGTTAACTGATAAATAATCGTCTATATTGTGTTTTCCAGCGTATATCTTCACATCATATTCTGCATAATCGCCATTCATTGAGGACTTAACAGCATTCTTCATCTCGCTCAGAAACGTAGCATCAATCGTATTATAACCTACTGTCTCATTACATTTTACGACAATCAATTTCTTTGCTTTATCTATTTTAACACCCTCAACCTTCAATGTTCCTACATTTGACTGAATGGGTTGCATAGCAACAAATACATCTTGCACCTCTTTTTTTGTATCATTTGCATGCAAAAAAAGAGATACACCCATCAATATCAATAAGATAAAGCTTCTTATCTCAAACAATTTCATTTTTAGGTTTATCAGATATTAACTACGTTATGACGATTAACTACAAAGATAATACAAAGATTAATTAAAAACACTATAATTAAAGAAAAAAAACCACAATTAAAGATTTGTTACGATTTAACTACACATTTTTAGATTATCACAACATTACTGAGCATGATATTGAATCAATCCAGGCATTGAACTTTGTACTATTTTTGAAATCTCAACACCAAAATCAGCGGCAACCTTTTGCAACACTTCACGGTATGTTGTAGCTGTTGCACCAACAAAACATATAGGTAATTCCGTATATGAATAGGAAGACACATTACGCACAAAAAAGCCCATAAACGCACTGTAAATCAATTGGTAAACATATTCATCATCAAGATATTCCGACAAGAATTGAGAATACGCCGATAACGAGCGATTGGGGAAAGGATTAGTATAAACTGCGTCCATTATTTCATCGGGAGAAACTTTATATTTTTCAAAAAACGCATCAGAAATTTGACGAGGAGCAATACCCTTTAAGCAATCACTCAGAAAAAGACGTCCTAAATATGCACCACTACCTTCATCGCCAAGGATAAAGCCCAATGGACGTACATTTTTTACAATTTTTTTACCATCATAATGACACGAATTTGAGCCAGTACCTAAAATACAAGCCAATCCGGGAACTTTTACCAACAAGCCTCTTGCTGCACCCAAAAGATCACTCTCAACCGTAACGGGAGTTTTAAATTGAGCAACCAATGAGGATTCCATTATTTTATTTTTATCTACATTAGCACAACCGGCTCCATAGAAATAAACATGCTCCCAACGACGACGAAAAAACGACTCGGGCAACTCTAAACGAATGCTATGAGATATTTCTCTACGCGTTTGAAAGTAAGGATTAAGTCCTTGCGTAAAAGCACGTTCCACAACGTTATCTCCATCTATTATAACCCATTCCGTTCTCGTCGAACTACTATCGGCAATTACTTTCATTGATATATCGGTTTATTAACTAATAAAACGTGATTTTTAATCTAAATTCACAACATTATTGCAAATATAACAATTTATTCAGTCATATACAAATCAACTAATTACACCGCTTTACAAACTAAATTTACTTAAGGGAATTTATATAAGTTCCCTTAAATAAAAAGAGTGTTGCTCGCATTGAGCAACACTCTCATAAATTATTCTATTTTTATCAATTATCGGCTAATCGAAACTTTGTGAGAAGTCATTCCTTCTTCTGTTTCAACTTGCATAATATAAACACCTTGAGGTAATTCAGATACATTAAGCTTGTTTGCATTTATTGCTTCAGCCACTTTTTCACCACGAATATTAAATAGCTCAAGCTTATTAATCGCAGTAGGAGCATCTACATTAAACACATCATTAGCAGGAATAGGATAAATGCGAACTGCGTCAGCCTCAGCAATCACACCTTCAACACCATCTTCTGTAGCTTTACGCTTAATCAAATTATCCACATAGAACTCACCTTTTTGAGTAATTGGGCTTGCAACTTGAACTACTTTAATATTGCTAAAGTTATAGTCATAACCTGCTTCAAGCGAATTCAATACAACCTCTTTATATTCCCAACCGCGGAAGTTAAGATCACAAAGTTTTTCATATTTTGTATCTGTTCCTTGTGTTACTCCTATCCAAAGCTCGTGATTATTGAAGTCTCCATATACGTGAAGACCAAGGACATCACCTTTAGCGTATGTGCGTGACTCTGTATCAGGAGCGATATAATTCCACACCACTTGACAATCGTGATTATCAGCAAAACTGTAAGCTAAACGAGTTGATGTTTTATCATAAAGATATTTTGCAGTACTCTTTGCGGCAGTTGGTTTTGCAAGATTATTAATAGTATAAACTGTATCATAATCAAACAATTTATCAACATTGAATTTCTCAAGAATTTCTCCATCTTTTTCGCCTGAAACGTCTTTTGCAACAAATGTCAACTCAACATCGTTAACCATTGGGAGATTTTCTTTATCACGTAATTCACCTGACACTACAGCACGATAAGTTTCACCCACAACTAAATCTTTTTGTAAAACAACCATTGCATTACCATAACCATTTGACAATTGGTTAAACTTAGTGCTACGAGCATTGAGAGCTAACTCATTATTATCCTTGTCGTAAACCTTGATTTGATTTTTGTAATCAGAATATTCAATAGTTTTATCAAAACGGAATTCAAACACAGGAGCACTATAATGAACAGCCCCTCCATCTGTAGGATAGTTATCAATCATTTCGAGACGGTTACGAGCCAATGTGCGGAATATAAATGTAAAGTCTTCACCGAGAGTTGGGTCAGCAGTGTATGTATCAGGGGTTTTTAGTGATTTTGCCAAAGTTACAGTATAAGTTGTATCAATTTCAAGAGAAAGAGATGGAACAAATGATACTTTGTGGAATGATTTATCATATACGAAATAGCCATCAACTTCTGGAGAAATTGAGAATGCTTCTTCAAATGATTTTTCATCAATATCATAGTTGAATTCAAAATCAATTGTTGACGCACAGCTTACTGCAACACTATCAGCACCAAGTGGGCCATAAGAAAGAATCGCAAGAGGCTCTGTACGCTTCAAGCACAAAGGCATATCTTGATAAGTAACTTCATCAGCCACTACTGTAACTTTTGTTTCTTCAGTATAATATTTATCATGAGAAACCTTCACTGTATATTCACCGGGAGTAATGTTACGGAACACGAATACGCCATTATAGTCTTTATCAGTTGTACGTTCTTGTACCACATTTCCTTGTGCATCAATCAACTCTACATGTGCAAAATTAATTGCATCGTTTTTATCTCGGCCAAGATAAGTAAAGTCTGTGTCGTATGAGAATTGACGAATATTGTGATTATCGTAAACTACACCGGCAACGTTACCTGTTACGAAACGGTCTTCAGTATCAAAATGAATCATAAGAGATTTTGCAAAATACCATGCTTCAAGCCAATTATAGTCGTCGTTCATCAAGCGGTGAGCTTGTGGACGGTGCTCATGCATACCACCTTCTGAAAGCATACCTATACCATGTAGGTTACGCAACACACCAAGGCTATAACCAAGCAAATCCTTGTCGGCTGTAACGCGACCTGGGTTAGATGTACCTGTTTGACCTTTATAGTTTACCCAATTAGAATAGATACTTGTGTTAAACACATCGTTTACTTCATTACAAAGTTTTTCGTTTTCAGCTTTGTAAGTTGTCAATTGGCCACTCCAGTCGTCATAACTACCACCACGGTGGAAAATCATCAAAGGATAGTTTACACCTTCACCTGCATTAGAGTGGATTGAGAAGAAACAGTCGGCGCCAAGATTATTAGCCACATATGAACGAGTAGTCAAACCAGGTTCATCGGGTATACCGTCGCCATCAATTTCATTATACACATTGTGTACACGAGTTAGGTGTGCATCACAACCAAGTGAATCAAGAATTTTCTTCAAATAGCATCCTTTTACAAGGTTACTTTTTGATTCCCAATAACCGATAGTATCGTTTTGACCATAAGGGTGAATTTTGATAGGACGGTCATCGCCATCATAACCACCATGACCGGGGTCAATAACTACGGTCAAGTCACTCATTTTCTTTGCTTCAACAGCAGTTGTTGCCACTAAAGCTGCTAATATGATAAATAATATACGTTTCATAATTATTCGTTAATTAGAATGTTCATAACATACATCTCACCTTCTTCAGTAGTATAAACGATTTTATCTTCTACTGCAGTGAGACCATCTACACGCACACTATCGTCAGTAAGTTCGGTAATTTTACCTGTAGCAACTTCAATAGCGATGATTTTAGCACTTGTGATAACATAACCGTCATCTTTAGTGCTCAATGCCACAACAAATCGATCATCTACCCAGCATGGGAATTCGCCACGGCTTGTGAGGAATTTTGCTTCAGTACCATCTACATTTGAAACGAAAAGGCCTGAATAGATTTCGTTAAACACAAGTTTAGTAGCCGATGGAGAAACAGCTGGCCACAAATAACGATAACCATATTCAATAGGATTGATTTCTCGTTTCACACCATTAATAGATACTTCCATAGCTTGTTTCTTTGCAAACGCATAGGCATAAGTATCGGCAACAAGTGAAGTAGTATTAATCACATCTTTAGTGTGTTTCATTAATTGCGTTTTACCCTTTGAAACAAAGCTAAAACGTTTCACATCTTCACGTGAAATTCCATCTTCCTTAATCGATGTTCGATATACGACTTCGCTTCCATCAACAGAAAATCGAGGATTAAATCCGGCTTTAGGGGTTTCGTCGATTACATTCACTTCTTGAGTTGACAAATTTACAGACTTCAACCCGGTATAGTCCTCTGAAGTATAGAGAACTACCTCTCCATTGGGACTTAATGTAGGGTGATGTGCATCACCTCCCACATCTACTTTCTTGGTATAAACAGCCATAATATCAGCTGCCGACATTGAGGCACATGCACTCAATGCTACCGCAAGAATCAATGATTTTGTTTTCATTTTCTTAATTATTATTTAGTTACTAATGTTTTACTACAACTTTCTTTAATTCACTTGTGCCACCCACATATATTTTTGCGAAATAGACTCCGTCAGCAATTTCACTAACATTTATTACGTTTCCATTAGCAGATGCTATAATAGATCCATTTATACCGATAAGTTCAACTCGATCAATCAAGCCATCAGCATTTGCAATAAGATATTCCGAAGCCGGATTTGGATAAACTGTAACTGTTGTCTTTGTCTCAATGCTTTCAACTCCTACCGCACCATCTTTAATGAAATTAATGTTATCAATTTTTAGTTCACCGATACGGCTCATCAAACTTGGAGTTTGAACCACTTTAATACCTGAAAGTTGATATTCTTTTTCACCTTCAAGCATTGTCAATGGCACATCAAAATAACGCCAACCGAGATAATCCATTTTTCCCAATGGAATATATTTTACATCTTCAGGGGCAATCACTTCGAGATATATCTCATTTGCAGTAAGATCTCCATATACATGTACTCCCACAGCATCTTTGCTTGTTAATTTTGTTTCTACAAGTTCAGAACGAGAAAGCAACATTTCACTACCTTCAGTTGTTGGGAATTCATACGCAATATTTACACATTTTGAGCCAAACAATTTATTTGTACCATCGGTTGTAATTGTTGCTGAGGTCACATTTACCGACCCTTGCTCATTGAGAGTGTAAATTGCAGCATCTTCCATTCCGTCCATCAAGCTATCAGTCTTTTCAGCGCCGGCATCAACTGCTGTAAAGTACACTACTACGCTATCTTGCAATGGAATACCATCTTTATCTGAGATTTCATTAGATAGAGTCATTTTGTATTTCTTTCCTACTGTCAAGTCTTTTGTAAATGCAATGCGGAAGAATCCATATTCATCACCAAGTTTGCTATAAGTCATCTTGCGATTGTTAAGAGCCACTTTAGTGCCATTTTCATCAACAACACTTACTTGTTTCAAGATTGGTTGCACATCGGGCAACTTATCAAAACGCACTTCCACTGCAGGATTGTCGAAGTGAACCTCTTCTCCTTCTTTAGGGAACTGACCGATAATAGACATATAGTTACGGTCGGCTGTATAAAACGATAATTCAAATGGAGCTTCCATTGCTGTTCCACCTGCGTGTTTAGCCGAAGCATCAAGACGTGCAGTGTATAGAGTGCTTGTTTGATATGTTTGTGTTGGAGTAAACACCATACGTAGGTTATTCTTTTCCCAAGTTATCTCACCGGGAATTTCTGGAGTAATAGAGAAAGCAGCTTCTACGCTTGCGGTATCCATATCCCAATTGAAGTCAAACACTACGGGAGTGTTACACAACACAGGCAAATCACCCTCTTTCCACACAGGAGAGTAAGATTCTACGACCGGAGGTGTATTGTGAATTTTATTAAGTTTCAAGTTTACATAAGTAATCTCATCGGCAACAACCTCAACCATTGTAGTTGTTTCATAGTGACGATTTCCACCCGCTTTCATCATATATTTTCCGGGTTGAACTTTACGGAATGCATAGATTCCATTGAAGTCGGTGCCACTTGTTGTTTCTTGCAATTTTGTTGTACCGGTTTCGTCCCAAAGAGAAACATAAGCAGTATCAACGGTTTCAAGTAAGTCATCATCAAACATTTTGAAATCGCCTTCACGAGGGAAACGTGAGTCATTCAAACGTCCTGCAATAGCACCGTAAGTTGCACCCGGTAGACCAAAATGTTGAGAAACCGCCTTACGATAGTTCCATGCTTCAGTAAATTTATAATCATGACTCAACAAACGATATGTTTCAGGGATGTAGTCGTGGAATGAACCTTCCGACAAAGTACCGGGAACAGTCAACACACGCAACACACCATATCCTTGAGTACCCCAAGTGGGTTGGAATGACCAGTCACCACGAATGTTCACGTTAGTAG
>CAJGDJ010000049.1 GCA_904502025.1 uncultured Muribaculaceae bacterium | reverse complement strand
TTGGACGAAAATCCACCGCCACAACTGACGCTTTTCGATTAGGGGGGCTTGTAAATCGCAAAAAAGAATCTCAACCGCATTAAATCTGCGATTGAGACACTATTTTTATGCTTTATTGATTTTTATCGGACACCAATAATTATATTTTTTGAAAATTATTTTTAGCATTAAGTTACATTTGCTTTTAATCAATTCATTTGCTATTTCACGGAAACGCTAATCCCTAATAGAGGCAACTATAAAAAGCTTTTGAGTTATCAAAAAAGCAACGTTATCTTTGAATTAACATATTACTTTTGCCACAAATATCTATCAAAAGGAGATCGCACTATCGACCAAATGGTTCAGGCTGTGCGAAGTGGCAAACAAAATATCATTGAAGGCTGTAGTGCATCAAGCACATCGGCAAAAACTGAAATAAAGCTATTAAATGTAGCAAAAGCAAGTCTATTGGAATTATTAGAAGACTACGAAGATTATTTGAAAGTAAGAAATCATCGCCAATGGGAAGATGGATGCGTTGAAATAGAAACTATGAGAAAATTGGGCATTGAGCATTCCGATGCCGAATATTTCATGAATTTAGCCGAAACTCGTCCTCCCGAAACGGTTGCCAACATGGCAATAGTGTTAATAAAACAGGCTGATTATCTTTTATATCGTCAACTACAACGATTGTCAGCAGATTTTCTTACAGAAGGAGGCTTCAGCGAGAAAATGACACGAATGAGGAGGAAAAATCGAGAAAAGAGATAATGACTAATTGCTGATTTGGCATAAAAAGCATATATTTATCGTAATAAAACGTAGTTTTGTCTATATAAGCGAAACTTCGTTTTTATTTTCACGTCATTTTTTCGTATCTTTGACCTATTGTGAAGTATTACGTACTAATACAACCCATTAATCATAGAAAATAACAACTAAATCAATTACCTATATGAAAAAAATTTTACTCCTATTTGTTGCAATTTCTGTAGCTTTTTCGATTAAAGCAGTTAACCCATCGGGAACTCTTCCTATTATTTACATTACTACTCAAAACAAGGCAGAGATAACCTCAACCGAAAATTACATTACCGCGGCATTCTACATTGATGCCAAATCATCGGGTTATGCTTCATTTGGTTCGGCAGCAAACCAAACAGCGATGAAGATTCGTGGGCGTGGGCAAGCATCATGGACCGACTATGATAAGAAACCTTATCGTTTCAAGCTCACAATAGGTGCACAACTTCTTGGCATGAGCAAAAGTAAAAACTACGCATTAATGGCATACGCTGATGATACTCACGCTTTCTTACGTGCCACTACCGGATATAAAGTGAGTCAATTAATGAATCTCGCATATACCCCCAATCGTCGTGCAGTGGAACTTGTGCTTAATGGCGACTACAAAGGGTTATACTTTTTGACCGAAACAGTGCGTATCGACAAAGACCGTGTTCCTATCACCAAACAAGATGACAATGCTACCGATGCAAATATTATTACTGGTGGTTGGCTTCTTGAGATTGACAATGTTGATGAAGCCGAACAAGTGTCAATTACCGAAAGTAATGGAGCAAAAGCTCGTTTCTCGTATAAAGATCCTGAAGAACTATCTTCTCAACAAGAAACATATCTATTGGGGCAATTAAACGCAATGGATAAAGCCATTTATGCCACCGACAAAAATTCAACTGCTTGGCAAGAATATATCGATATCGACACACTTGCCCGCTACTACATTGTTCAAGAAGTAATGGACAACTACAAGGCATTCAATGGTAGCACATATCTATACAAAGACCGTGGAGCGACATCAAATTGGAACTTCGGTCCGGTGTGGGACTTTGGAGACGCATTTATGCGTGATGGGCAACAATTCATCTACGTAAACTCTCCCAAAACTCCACAAATATGGATTGCAGAGATTGCGAAATTCCCTGCTTTTCAAAATAAAGTAAGAGAATTATGGCCCAACTTCTACAACAATCAATACCCCACTATAAGTAGCTACATTGATAATTTTATCAATTCTATCAAAAGTGCTGCGGCTTGCGATGTGCAACGTTGGCCTCAATATGGCACAACCGACCCGGCTGCAAAAGCCACCGAATTTAAGGCTTTTCTTGACGCTCGCGTAAAATGGCTCAACGAGCAATGGACCGGAGCAGGCATCGAAGCAATCAAATCTATCGAAAATGCACCAATTGAATATTATAACCTTCAAGGCATCAAAGTAGTGAACCCTAATAATGGCATTTACATAAAAGTGCAGGGTGGAAACGCAACAAAAGCATATATAAAAGATTAGATTATTAACAACCAATAGCAAAGAGACGCATCATAAATCAAAATGATTCGTCTCTTTTTCATTATATACCCTCACAAAGCAAAAATTCTCAATCCTCAATCCTTAATTCTCAATTCTTTTGGTTATCTTTGCATCTTCAAATTGATTAATAATAACTTAAACATATAGTAAATGGCACTTCAATGTGGTATCGTGGGACTTCCCAACGTGGGCAAGTCAACTCTTTTCAACTGTCTATCAAACGCTAAAGCCCAATCGGCTAACTTCCCATTCTGTACAATCGAACCCAATGTGGGCGTAATCACCGTTCCCGATGAACGTCTTAACAAATTGGTTGAAATCGTTGAACCTAAAAATGTGGTACCGGCAACAGTTGAAATCGTAGATATCGCTGGTTTGGTAAAAGGAGCGTCAAAAGGTGAAGGTCTTGGCAACAAATTCCTCGCTAATATTCGTGAAACTGATGCGATTCTCCATGTACTCCGTTGCTTCGACAACGATAATATCACACACGTCGACGGTTCGGTTGACCCTGTGCGCGACAAAGAAATCATCGACTACGAATTGCAACTTAAAGACCTCGAAACAGTAGAGGCTCGCATAGCTCGCACTCAAAAACAAGCTCAAACCGGTGGCGACAAAGTTGCAAAAATGCAATACGACGTATTGAAACAAATCAAAGACGCACTCGACCAAGGTCTTCCTGCTCGCTCGGTTAAATTTGAAACTCCCGACGAACAAAAATTTGCTCGCGAACTGTTCCTTCTCACAAGCAAACCAGTAATGTATGTATGTAATGTAGATGATGCATCGGCTGTTAATGGCAATAAATATGTAGATGCTGTGCGCGAAGCTGTAAAAAACGAAGATGCTCAAATTCTTATCGTTGCTGCACAAACCGAAGCTGACATTGCCGAACTTGACACATGGGAAGAACGCCAAGAATTCCTCGCTGAAATCGGTCTCGAAGAATCAGGTGTTGCTCGTTTGATTCGTGCAGCATACGCTCTTCTTAACCTCCAAACATATTTCACTGCCGGAGTAGTTGAAGTGCGTGCATGGACTTTCCTTCGAGGAAGCAAAGCTCCTCAATGTGCAGGTATTATTCACACCGACTTTGAAAAGGGATTCATTCGTGCCGAAGTTATAAAATATGAGGATTTCGTATCACTCGGTAGCGAAGCTGCTGTTAAAGAAGCGGGTAAAATGAGTGTGGAAGGTAAAGAATATGTGGTACAAGATGGCGACATTATGCACTTCCGTTTCAATGTTTAATCAATCACATTGCGATGAAACTATTTAATAGAGTTGTATTAACCACATTTGTTGCAGTTGCATTGTTTTCATGCAGTTCCAAAGAAGAGCAATTTATAGGCACATGGGTAGCTGAATGTGAAGAAGAGGTAATGGGACTAACATTCCTCTCTCAAAAAGAGTCTCTTACTCTTAACAAAGATAATTCATTTACTCAATGCTTCACATATTTCAATGATGACTCGTTATACGATACACTTGCAACAACGTCGATTAATGGTTCTTGGACGATTAACAAAAATTGCCTTGAAATGGAATACGACACAACTACCATTGTCGTAACGTGTGAAGATGAAGACATCAAAGACATATTTTATGACAACTTATTAGGCAATGTTGTTTTTGCCAATGACGAATTAGCAAAAGCTCACAAAGAAGACGCTCAATATGGCATTCAAAATGCAGTAGTTAAAGATAGTGTCCTTATTTCAAAGGAAAATATAGAAGATGAATCAGGCGAAGTGATATACACAAAAGCTCAATAATACAACATTTCCTCTAACTATAGATAACACAAAAGGCTCCAATCGGAGCCTTTTGTGTTATCATTTATATTATGTATAATGATTAGAATGCTGATGGTTTGAGGCGAAGACCTACTCGTTCATGAAGCCCAAAGAGGAGATTCATATTATGAACAGCTTGTCCCGATGCTCCTTTTACAAGATTGTCGATAACCGATGTAACGAGCAATTTGCCATCAACTTTTTCAAGATGAATAATACATTTATTAGTATTAACCACATCTTTCAAATCGGGTGCCTTATCGGTTACAAATGTAAAATTATGGTCATCATAATATTCTTCGTATAGCTTCTTGATTTCGTCAAGCTCGATTGGACAATCCATATACACAATTGCCATAATACCACGAGAGAAACAACCACGCACAGGAATAAAGTTTATATCAGAATTAAAACTATTTTGCAATGATTTGAGCGATTGCTTAATCTCGGCAAGGTGTTGATGCTTGAATGGTTTGTAAATCGACACATTGTCATTTCGCCATGAGAAATGCGAGGTTGCCGATGGCTTAACCCCGGCTCCGGTTGAACCCGTAATAGCAGTAACATGAATATCACTGTTTAGCATCAAATTCTTTGCCAATGGCAACAAAGCAAGTTGAATTGCAGTAGCAAAACAACCGGGATTTGCCACACGAGTAGCTCCACGCACAATGCGTTTGCGATTCAATTCAGGCAAGCCATACACAAACTCATGCGTTCCATCTTCGATGCGATAATCGGTAGAAAGGTCTATGATGCGAAGCTCTTGAGGCACTTCATGACTTTCCATAAATTTACGAGTTTCGCCATGAGGAGTGCAACAGAAAAGCACATCGATTTCTTCCCAAGGAGTTTGGTCGGTAAACACCAAATCGGTTTCTCCGATAAGACCTTGATGCACATTTGCAACTTTGTTACCTGCATTACTACTACTATTAACCCATTTAATTTCCACATCGGGGTGATTTAACAACAATCGAAGCAATTCTCCGGCTGTATAACCAGCACCTCCAATTATTCCGGCTTTTATCATAATCAATCTTCTTCAGGCATTAATAATAACAAAACTATATATACCAAAACCCCTGAGAATGCAGTACATATACTTAATAGCGTGTATGCAATACGCACAAGAGTTGAATCAAGTCCAAAATATTTAGCTAATCCTCCACACACTCCACCTATCATTTTATCGTCGGGTGTGCGTCTTAGTTTCTTTTCACTCATCTTTTATCGCAATGAAATCTCTTAAATTTGTTCATCTTTATGGTTAGCATAATAAGCACGTAGTGCAGTAGCCGACACTTTGATAAATCCTTTAGCATCATCGGCAGTCCAACCCTTTTGAGTTTCGCCATATTCGCCAAGTTTGTTCTTTACCAAATCATCTTTACTTTCAACACCCACAGTAGAGAACGCGAGTGGACGAAGTTCGAGGATAGCAGTGCCATTAACATTGCGTTGTGAATTTTCGAGCATAGCTTCAATATCACGCATCACAGGCTCGAGATATTGGCTTTCGTGAAGGAACATTCCATACCAAGTAGCAACTTGATCTTTCCAATACTGTTGCCATTTACTCAATGTATATTTTTCAAGGAAACGGTGAGCACCGATGATGAGCATAGGTGCCGCTGCTTCAAAACCCACACGTCCTTTGATTCCGATAATCGTATCGCCCACATGCATATCTCGACCAACGCCGTAGGTTGCTCCAATTTCTTCAACTTTTTGGATTGCCTCAATAGGATCATCGTAACGCACATCGTTAACAGCTTTCAACTCACCTTTTTCAAAGGTAAGACGAAGTTGTTCGGTCCCCTCTTTTTCACAATGTTTGAGATAAGCACTTTCAGGAAGACCTTGTGCCGAGTCAAGGATTTCGCCACCACAAATAGAGGTACCCCAAAGGCCTACATTGTAACTATATTTAAGTTTTGTAAAATCGGCAGCAAAACCATTTTTATTTAAGTAGTCAATCTCTTCTTGACGTGAAAGATTATTATCACGAGTAAGTGTAATAATTTCCACTCCCGGAGCCATCACAAGGAAAGTCATATCGAAACGAATTTGGTCATTTCCGGCACCGGTTGATCCATGAGCAATGGCATCAGCACCAATCTCGTTTGCATAACGAGCTATGGCGATTGCTTGGAAGATGCGTTCAGAGCTTACCGAAATTGGATATGTTCCGTTACGCAACACATTGCCATAAATCATATATTTTAGGCTCTTCTCATAATATTCACGAGTAACATCAAGAGTTACATATTTTGTAGCACCAAGTTTATACGCGTTTTCTTCGTTTGTGGCAAGTTGTTCGGGACTGAAGCCACCAGTGTTAGCACATGCTGCATAAACTTCATAACCCATTTCTTTTGCTAAATACATCACTGTATAGGAGGTATCAAGACCTCCACTAAATGCTACAACTACTTTTTTCTTTCCCATTTTATGTTATTGTTTTTCTTATTATTCTACTTAATCTTCATCGTCTATTTCAGTGAGACTATAACGATGATATTGTGTTTCGTTAGGGTCATACAACAATCCCACACATAGACATTTATGACCACCATTACGTTGTAAAATATCGAAATTCACACAACTTTCACAACCTTTCCAAAATGCAGGATCGGTAGTAAGTTGATCAAATGTAACAGGGCGATAACCTAACTCAAAATTCATTTTCATCACGGCAGCACCTGTTGTCAATGAAAATATCTTTGCTTCGGGATATTTCTCACGTGATAGTTTGAAAATGCGACGTTTGATACGTGTAGCAAGACCTAATCCTCTGAATTTATCAGCAACAATAAGGCCTGAATTGGCAACAAACTCCTTATTACTCCAACTTTCTATATAACTAAATCCGGCAAATTCGCCATTACATAGAGCAATCACTGCTTTGCGTTCAAGCATTTTTTGTTTCACATATTCAGGAGAACGTTTAGCAATACCTGTTCCTCGCACTTTTGCAGCACGATTAATTGTGTCGAGAATTTCATCGACATATTTCACATGTTCTTCAGAGGCGACTACTACTTCTATTTTATTAGAGTCTTCCATTTTTCAAATATATACTATGTTCAGAATATAATATTACTTTAATAACCGTTATTCATCGTTGGCTTCATCGCCAAGGAATTGATATTTTGCCGATTCAAGCACCGATTGTGGCAAAAACGACTGAAAGAGATTGTATAAATCTTTGCGACTTGATGACTCATTTACCACAGCAAACACAGTATCAGCTCCGGGAATTGTACCCAAAATATGATGAGATTCAAGCATGTCAAGATCGTATGCCAATCCACTTGCATAACCATTTCGGGTTTTGATTACAACCAAATTACCCGACACGCTCAACGACAATGCAGCCGGGTGTAACGACGATTGCACTGTGTTTTGTAATTTGGCAAATGGCTCATTACTCACGCGATTAGCATCAGCAATGACATATCGATACCCCCCCATATCAGTGGCTATTTTTGTTGTACGCAACATTTTCAAATCACGCGACAATGTGGCTTGTGTAACTATATAACCACGAATAGCAAGTTGTTTTGACAACTCTTCTTGACTACCTATGCAGTTGTGTGTAAGTATGTCAACAATAACCGGCAATCGAGATTTTCTCTTTTTCATAATAACGACTTTTATTTCTATGCAAAGATACTATTAAATATTGAATAAAAATAAAATTCGCATATTTATTTAATATATTCTCACAATATATTCATAAACAATAAGGGGATAGAGTCTTCCCTACCCCCTTATTGTTTATACTATTATCAACTTTTTAATCCTTCTTGATATTTTCCACCCCAGCAAGAACACGTTTTACGGTTTCTTCCTTACCAAGTAATTCGGTAATGTCAAACATGTGTGGGCCTTTACATTCGCCTACCACAGTGAGACGGAACGCATTCATCACATTACCCATGTGATAGCCTTTTTCAGTTATCCACCCAAGTACTGCAGGCTCAGCTACTGCACATGAGAAATCTTCAAGACCTTGAAGCACCTCTACGAGTTCATTCATCAATGCAGGAGTATCCTCTTTCCAACGTTTTTTCACTGCCTTTTCCTCATATTCGGTAGGAGCCACAAAGAAGAAACGAGTTACGTCCCAAAGATCACGCACAAAGTTCACACGATCTTTAACCATAGATACAACACGAGTGATATATTCGTCGCTATAATTATTGACATCTACGCCGTTTTCAACCAAAATAGGTTTAAACATCTCTGCGAGAAGTGCATTATCTACCTCTTGTATATATTTATGGTTAAACCACTTACCTTTTTCAAAGTCAAATTTCGCACCCGATTTTGAACAGTGATCAAGCGAGAATTTTGCGATAAGATCTTCCATCGACATGATTTCAGTATCATCACCGGGATTCCAACCGAGCAATGCAAGGAAGTTAACTACTGCTTCGGGGAGATAACCCGACTCACGATAGCCCGATGATACTTCGCCACTCTTTGGATCGTGCCATTCAAGTGGGAACACAGGGAAACCAAGACGGTCGCCATCGCGTTTGCTCAATTTACCCTTTCCGTCGGGTTTAAGCAACAATGGAAGGTGTACAAAAGCCGGCATAGTATCAGCCCAACCAAATGCTTCATAAAGCAACACGTGCAATGGAGCCGAAGGCAACCACTCTTCTCCACGAATCACATGTGAAACGAGCATCAAATGGTCGTCAACAATATTTGCCAAGTGATATGTAGGAAGATCATCGGCACTTTTATAAAGCACCTTATCATCTAATACATTCGAATTAATCGTAACCTTACCACGAATCAAGTCATTAACTACAACATCGCGACCAGGCTCGATTTTGAAACGCACCACATATTTTTCGCCATCGGCAATCAATTTATCAACCTCCTCTTTTGAGAGAGAAAGAGAGTTACGCATTGAAAGACGAGTTGAAGCATCGTATTGGAAGTTTGCCACCTCTTGGCGTTTTGCATCAAGTTCTTCGGGAGTATCAAAAGCGATGTAAGCCTTGCCATTGTCAAGCAACATTTTCACATGTTCACGATAGATGTCGCGACGTTCACTTTGCTTATATGGACCGTATGCACCACCTTCGCTCACACCCTCATCAATCTTTATGCCGAGCCACGCAAGAGATTCATTGATATATTGCTCTGCACCAGGCACAAAACGTTGTGAATCGGTATCTTCGATGCGAAGAATCATCTCGCCACCATGTTGACGTGCAAACAAATAGTTATATAACGCAGTGCGCACACCACCGATGTGCAAAGGCCCCGTAGGCGACGGAGCAAATCTTACTCTTACCTTTTGACTCATAGTTTCGTACTTTTAATTATCGCACAAAGTTACACAAAAATCACGGAATTATCGCATAAACACGTGATAATATAATCAATAAACACAACTTGCAATCCGGAGGATTGATTTTTTGCGTAGCCGGGTATTGGCTCGAAGAGGCAATGCCCGGAAAGGATAAGAATGATTGTGATTCTGAAAGAATCATTAATTCCCTCAAATAATGAATCTTCCAGATTCTAACCTGGCTCAATAACATTACCGGGCTTATCCACTGCGTGGCTAAACCCGGCTACATACTAATCAACCCTACGGGTTGCATTTGCTCTTAATTTTTTGATAATTATATACATGATGACACTTGCCTTTGTGTCAACTGACACGGCACGCCGTGTCCCTACATTGCTCATTCAACAAAAAACTACCACACAATCCAACGAATAATAGCCTTATACTTCTATTTATTTTTTGTACAATTCTAAAATTGGATTTTATTTTTGCACAAAGTTTGTGTAATTTGAAAATTCACTAATTTTTAATTAAAATTTCTTTGCAGAAAATAAAAGTATTTATTGTTACGGAAAATAGATGAGCAAGTAAGGTTGGCTTGTGGATTTTCGCTAACTTTGCATAATAAATTCACATTATTAAAACTATAAGCCAAAAGAATATTATATCATGACTTACAATTTCAAAAAATCTATTGCCACATTGGCAATTGCTCTCGCAACAACATCAGTAGCAATGGCTGATGTAAAAGTTGCATCTCCCGACGGAAATATCGTGGTTACTTTCGATGTTGAAAATGGTCGCCCCGTGTATTCGGTTGACTACAAAGGCAACCAAGTTGTCGCACCAAGTTATCTCGGTCTTGAACTCGATAGCGAAAGTGGGCGTAACGATTTCAGCAGTTTTTCAATGGATAAAGCCGGTGCCGACAAACTTTCACTTTGCAACGGTTTTGAATTGACCGATACGCAAACTTCTACTTTAGACGAAATATGGACTCCTGTTTGGGGAGAAGAATTGGCAATTCGCAATAACTATAACGAAATGGCCGCCACATTGACTCAAAAGGCTTTTGACCGACACATCGTGGTGCGTTTTCGCGTGTATAACGATGGCATGGGATTGCGTTACGAGTTCCCTCAACAAAAAAATCTAAACTACCTCGTAATAAAAGAGGAGAAAACCCAATTTGCCATGACCGGCGACCACTATGCCTATTGGATTCCCGGCGACTATGACACACAAGAATACGACTATGAGAAAAGCCGTTTGAGTGAAATTCGTGGCAAGATGGATGGTGCAATGCGTGATAACGCCTCTACAACAACATTTTCGCCAACAGGTGTGCAAACATCGCTTTTGATTAAAACCGACAACAACGTTTGGTTAAATATCCACGAAGCTGCATGTATCGACTACGCTACTATGCACCTCAACCTCGACGATAAAAACCTCGTATTTGAATCATGGCTTACTCCCGACAACCAAGGCAAAAAAGGCTATCTCCAAACACCTTGCACCTCACCCTGGCGTACAATTCAAATAACTGACGATGCTCGCAACATTCTTGCATCACGTCTCATCCTCAACCTCAACGAGCCTTGCAAAATTGAGGATACTTCATGGATTAAACCAGTGAAATATATTGGTGTGTGGTGGGAAATGATTACCGGCAAAGGTTCTTGGAACTACACCGACGATGTTTATTCGGTTCAACTCGGCAAAACCGACTACACAAAAACTAAACCTAATGGCAAACACTCTGCAAACAACGAAAAGGTGCGTCGCTATATTGACTTCGCTGCCGAGCATGGATTTGATCAAGTTCTCGTTGAAGGTTGGAACGAAGGTTGGGAAGATTGGTTTGGTCAATCAAAAGACTACGTGTTTGACTTCGTAACCCCCTACCCCGACTTTGACCTCAAAGCCCTCAACGCATACGCGAAAGAGAAAGGCGTGAAACTTATGATGCACCACGAAACATCATCATCGGTACGCAACTACGAGCGTCATCTCGACAAGGCTTATCAATTTATGATTGACAATGGCTACAACTCAGTGAAAAGTGGATATGTGGGCAACATCATTCCTCGTGGCGAATACCACTACAGCCAATGGCTCAACAACCACTACCTTCACTGCGTAACAAAGGCTGCCGAATATAAAATCATGGTAAACGCTCACGAAGCGACTCGCCCCACAGGCATCTGTCGCACCTACCCCAACTTGCTCGCCAACGAGTCGGCTCGAGGCACTGAATATCAAGCAATGGGTGGCAGTCGCATGAGCCACACTTCAATTCTTCCATTCACTCGCTTGCAAGGTGGACCAATGGACTATACTCCTGGCATCTTCGAAATGGATATCACAAAACTTAACCCAAACAATAAGTCAAACATTCAATCAACCATCTGTGGACAGTTGGCACTATATGTAACAATGTATAGCCCATTGCAAATGGCGTGCGACCTCCCCGAAAACTACGAACGTTTCATGGACGCATTCCAATTTATCAAAGATGTGCCTGTTGAATGGGAAAAATCACTCTATCTCGAAGCCGAACCAATGGAATATGTAACCATTGCTCGCAAAGACAAAAACTCTGAAAATTGGTTTGTGGGCAATACTGCCGGTGAAGCCGATTATAATTCTGTAATTAAACTCGACTTCCTCGACAAAGGTGCAAAATATGAGGCAACAATCTATGCCGACGCAAAAAATGCCAACAGCACCAACAACCAACAAGCCTACACCATCACAAAGAAAAAAGTTGACGCAAAAACCACCCTCAAACTCCGTTCAGTAGCCGGTGGCGGTTACGCAATCACAATCAAGAAATTATAGGAAATAGACGTATGCTAAACGTAGGGACACGGCGTGCCGTGTCCTTTTATATTATGCAAAATTAAAATCACAAACAATGCCTATACCTCAACGAAAATCGCCATGTGCAAAGTGGTTGGAATATAACGAAATAGGTTCTTCGGCATTGTTGCCTACCAAACCTATCTGCAAGTCATTCTCGATGACCTCTTTTAGTCGAGAACCAGGTCGTGCTTCGCACGACCTATCCCCCTCCCGGCTTCGCCGTACTCCCCCTGCACAAGTGCAAGGGGAGAGCTGAGGCTGACGCATTGAAAGTTGGCTTTGCATGAGGTAATGCTTTTTCACCTGAAAGTTGGCTTTGCCGTACGGC
>CAJGDJ010000048.1 GCA_904502025.1 uncultured Muribaculaceae bacterium | reverse complement strand
TTTCGGGTCGTGCTCGTGTAAAAATTGCACCGGGAACGCAACCGGGCAAGATTTTGCGATTGCGAGGAAAAGGTCTTCCATCATTTAATGGCTATGGCACAGGCGACCAACTCATAAATATTATGGTATATATTCCCGAAAAGGTAAATGCTGAAGAACAAAAGGCTTTTGAGGCATTGTGTGGGTCAGAAAATGTGATGCCAAATGAGGAGACTAAAAATCGCATTTTTAGCAAACTAAACCACATGTTTGAATAACCTAATAATAAGAAATTAAATAGGAGGGGCGGAGTTAAAATTTATGTAGTTTTAATCTGCCTCTTACTTTTTTGATACATTAATTGAATTTTGGCAATTAATATATCAATTGAGGTGAAAAATAATTTGTATCTTCGTGAAAAATTTTGAATTATAATAAAACCCGTCCAATCAATGTCAAAACTAAGATTTCGAGTTGTAGAAGAGGCATATAATAGAAAGGCAGAACTTGTTGAAGTGCCAACCGAACGGCCAGATCAATATTATGGCAAATATGTGTTTAATCGACAAAAGATGGCTCAATATTTACCACAGCATGTTTATAATGCTCTCGTAAATGCAATAGATAATAAAGAGGCTCTTTCTCGTGATATTGCTGACAGCGTGGCAGATGGAATGAAGCGTTGGGCAATTGATAATGGAGCTCGTCATTATTCACACTGGTTTCACCCATTGACCGATGGTACAGCAGAGAAACATGATGCTTTTATTGATTTAGATGGAAAAGGTGGCGTAGTTGAGGAGTTCTCTGGAAAGCTTCTTGTGCAACAAGAACCAGATGCGTCAAGTTTTCCAAATGGTGGGATTCGCAATACATTCGAGGCTCGAGGATATTCAGTATGGGATATATCTTCTCCAGCATTCATATTGGGTAAGACGTTATGTATTCCCACGATATTTATATCATATACAGGAGAATCTCTCGATTATAAAGCTCCGTTGTTGCGTGCAATAAACAGTGTTGATAAAGCAGCTACCGGTGTGGCTCAATACTTTGATTCAAATGTGAAGCATGTAACTTCCTTTCTTGGTTGGGAGCAAGAGTATTTCTTGGTTGATGAGTCGTTATATTCAGCTCGTCCCGACTTGGTTATGACCGGTCGCACCCTCATGGGGCATGAGAGTGCAAAGAATCAACAATTGGAGGACCACTATTTTGGAGCTATCCCATCGCGTGTTGATGCCTTTATGCTCGACCTTGAAATAGAATGCCATAAGTTAGGTATCCCGGCGAAGACGCGCCACAATGAAGTGGCTCCTAATCAGTTTGAACTTGCTCCGATTTTTGAGGAAACTAACTTGGCTAACGACCACAACTTGTTGTTGATGTCGTTGATGACTGAAGTTGCTCGTCGTCATAAATTCCGTGTCTTGCTACATGAAAAACCGTTTGCCGGAGTGAATGGTTCGGGTAAACATAATAACTGGAGTTTGGGAACAGATACCGGAACAATGCTTTTTGCTCCCGGAAAAACTCCTATGGAAAATCTGCAGTTTATTACATTTGTGGTAAATGTAATGGCTGCTGTACATCGTCATAATGGATTGTTAAAGGCATCTATTATGTCGGCAACAAACTGTCATCGACTTGGAGCAAATGAAGCCCCACCTGCAATAATTTCTATATTTTTAGGCTCGCAATTAAGTGGTATTCTCGATCGAGTAGAAAACAGTACTAATGGTGAATTATTTGACGTGTCGGGAAAAGAAGGATTGTCGCTTGGCATGTCGCAAATCCCAGAGATACTTGTAGATAATACTGATAGAAATCGCACATCGCCTTTCGCCTTTACAGGAAATCGTTTTGAGTTTCGTGCTGTTGGGTCTTCAGCTAATTGTGCATCTGCAATGATTGCTCTTAATGCGGCAGTAGCAGAACAGTTGACAGATTTCAAACAGAAGGTTGATGCTCGCATAGCTAATGGCGAATCTCTAAATCAAGCATTGCTTGAGGAAATAAAAGTGTTGATTACTCAGTCAAAGGCGATTCATTTTGATGGTAATGGGTATAGCGATGAGTGGAAAGAAGAGGCATCACGTCGTGGACTTGATTGTGAAACAAATGCGGCTAAGATATTTGATTCATATTTAAGTGAACAGACCATTGAAATGTTTCGTAAGTCCGGAGTATTTACTCAAGTAGAGCTTGAAGCTCGTAATGAGGTAAAATGGGAGATGTACACTAAAAAGGTGCAAATCGAAGCTCGTGTGCTTGGCGATTTGGCGATTAATCATATTTTGCCGGTTGCAATGAGATATCAATCAATCTTGGTGGATAATGTGTTGAAGCTTCGCACATTGTTTAGCGGAGAAAAAGGGGAGGTAATGTCGGCTCAAGATGTTGCAACAATAGAAAGTATTGCGTCGCATGTTGCAAAAACCAAAGATGAGGTTGCAAAGATGATTGACGCACGGAAAATAGCCAATCGCATTGAATGTGAACGAGAAAAAGCTATCGCATATCATGATACGGTTGTGCCTTGTATGGAGAAAATTCGTGAATATCTTGACGACTTAGAATTGATGGTTGATAATGAAGTGTGGCCATTGCCAAAATATCGAGAACTATTATTTATTCGTTAATTTTTAATGATAAGAGTGTAACAAATAGTCAAGTTAATGCGTCTAATGAGAAAATATATGAATTTATGAAACGTATTACTAAATTAATGGTAGTTGCAATATTGTCAATGGGTGTGAGTTTTATTACATCGTGTGATATTGTAATCAGCAAAAGAAATACCGAAAAGTCGGCTGTTACACAAAACAGTAGCATAAAAGTTCAAGATTTCAATGAAATTAAGGTTAGTAATGCCGCTGAAGTTAAATATGTGGCTGGGGGTGGAGCACCATTGGTAGTGGTTACTGCTGATGAAGCCATTCTGGATAATATAGTTGTTAAAGTAGTTGACCATAAACTGCATTTGGGATTAAAGGGACTTGTAAGTTATAATACATTGAAATTTGAAGTACATGGGACACCGATGATAGAAGAAATTGATGTAATGGGAGCCGCATCGGTTGAAGTGATAGGGGCATTGAATCCTCGCAATCTCGACGTTGAATGCTCGGGAGCATCAAAAGTAAATATAAATGGGGTGTCATGTGCTGAATTAAAGATTGATTGTATGGGAGCTTCTTATGTAAAAATTGAAAAAATTGATTGTGATGAGCTTGATGTGGATTGTTCAGGGGCATCTTCTGTGTTTCTTGATGGTCGTTGTCAAACTGCTAAGTATAAGGCAAATGGAGCTTCAACAATAAAGGCTTCTTCTCTCAATGCAATTAAAATTGAGAAAGCTGAATCAAACGGAGCATCAAACATTATGTGCAAGTAATTCAAAATTATAACGATATGATTAAAGCGAGTGTTGAGATACGCTCGCTTTTTGTATAGTTAAATGCGATTTCTTATATTTGTATGTTGTTTTTGAAGAGCTAATAACTTCCAAGCTGATTATATATGAAAAAATGTGTGAATTGTGGGAAATCGTTGTCAAATGACTATGAATTTTGCCCAAAGTGTGGAGTAAAGCAATCAATTGAACTCGTTGAGATTGGAAGTGATGATATAAATGAAGAAAAATCATCAGGAACTGGTATTGGTTGCTTGGTGTGGATTTTATTTTTATTAATATTGATGATAGTGGGAGGAATAGGCCTATATTTATATAATAATGGCTTTTATAAACTGTTTGAAGAGAATGATAACAATACTGATTCAATTGTCGCAATAATCGATACTATAGTTGTAGAAAAAGGGTTGCCCACTTCGTTGATACTTGATGGTTCGATGTCATCAGGAGAAGTAATAACAATAGATGTAAATATTTCATCAACCGGGAAGGTTGAGGGAGTGTATTATAATCGAAATAAGAAAGGACGTTTTGATATAAGTGGGAAAGGCGATAAAAAAACAGGAGTTATAAAAATAGAAGTTCCCGGTGTCGCTCTTAATATTGAGATGATACCAATGGAAGATAATGATGGTAGTTATGATGGATATTGGGAAGATAAAACGTCGAGAGGAACAATCTATTTTTATGAGGCAAGTGGACGTCATCTGCAGCCGTTTGAAGATACTATTCCACAATTTGTTCCCGAAAAAGAATTAATGGTACAAAATAAAGATTTTGCTATTCGGTTGGTGGGTAGATTATATGAAAATAAGAATGTGGATATACAATTGAGCGATATCGAAAGGGGAGTGGGAAGTTGTAGCATTGAAGAAAATGGAGAAACCACTAAAATGAAATTAAAATGCAAGAAAGATTTAGATGGAGAATGGACAATGATGTTACAAAATTCTTCAGGGACCGTTAGTGGTTGTTTTATTGGTAAATTTGTTGAAGGAGATTTCGTTGGGAAATATTATGATAATAATGGAGAAGAACAAAAAGTGAAATTAAAGCAGAGATAGTTTGTGTAGTTTATATATAAGAAAACGCGAGTGAAAATATGAGAATCACTCGCGTTTGTTGTATTAATAGGATTATGATTTATTTGCCAATTTTTATTGGGTCATCATCGTTATAGTCATAAACTAATTCAAATTCATCGATATATAGAGTAGAGCCATTTCCCCCGGTAAAGAAATCGCCATATTTACTTGCCGATGCCGCAATTACTATATATTTAGGGACACGTTGGGTGTCTCGATAGTTTAACATTACCTCAAATGGTTCGTAATTTGGGTATTTAGGATTATTTTCGCCCATTTGAAATCTACCGTATGCAATAACATGTGAAGCATTCTCGTCAAATAATTGTTGATCTTTTGGATTTGTGCGAATTTGGAAAGGAGTCTCCCAATCGGTAAGAGCAATCCACACTGAGCAAGTGTCGGGTTGACCAACCATATTTTTTATTACTTCTAATGACGAGTTTGATTTATTGATTGTTTTACAATCATATTTATAATATCCTTTTAGTTTGGTTGGGCGTTGATTGAACTCGCGTCCGAAATCAAGAATACCATTAGTGCCATCAGTTTTAACATAATCTCCGGTAAAGATATTCCCTGCAGCAAGTCGAATAACGATATATTTTGTTTCAAGTTTTGCTGCTAATCCAGTCCCTGTTGCTGTATCATCGGTTGGAACACTATTACTTTGTCCGACAGTTGCAGCTCCTTTATTACCGGTTCCCCAATATGGTTGCCCACCTTCTGTCCACGGACACCACACTTTGCCATCTTGCCACCATTCGTCAAAACTTGAGTTTGGAACTTGTACTATTGCTCCTGTTGTAAATTCTATATCTTCGCCATATTCATTATTTGAATATGAGCGAGCAATGTATGTTGTATTTGGCTCAAGGTGAATAATTCTTGCAGTAAAATTACCATCATCATGAGTTACCCATTCTGCGGGAACTTTAGTCCATTCACTATCAGATGCCAGACGATATTCAACACCGTTGTCATTCCCGGCTTCGGCAATGCCATATACCCATGCTACTTGCGACCATGCATCTATGTGAGATGTTTTTACAGACTTATTTTCGATGCAAATAGTCCATTCTTCAGTACGACCATAGTCGTTTACATAAACAGTTACAGGATTTGAGAAGTCAATGACTGTATCATTGATGTTTAGAGAAATTGTTGATTGCGAAGACCCTAATTTAATTGACTTTATCGTAACTTTAGTGATGTCAGCCGATTTAGATATATATGCTTTTACATAACGATTTTCAACATCAATTATCGCAGTTCCCACTTGTTGGTCAAAAGTGAAATATCTTTCAATTGGTTGAATTGCAGATATTTCCCAATTGTATTCTCTATAAAGTTTTAGAGTAACATTTAGAGGTTGAGAAAGATCAATACCTCCTGTAATTTCCGGAGAAACAAGTGTAGCACCTTCTGAAAGAGTATATTCGGTAATATTTACATTTTTTATGTCAGCGGTATCGGTTAAGAATAATGTAACAGTGCGATTAACTGAGTCTATTACCGCATCTTGATATTGATGTTCTGCTTTAATATTTGTGAAATTGGCTTGAATATCGGGATATGGTAAATCGTTTTCAATACAACCTACCATGAGAATGCTTAAAGCCAAAATTAATGAGTTTGATTTTATGTATTTAGAAATTTTCATGACCGTTAAAAGTTAAATCCGAGACCGAAGTTTATACTAAACAAATTAAATTTGAAGTTAGCACCACTTGAGAAATAAGAGCCATTATCAATGCAACTAACTTCTTCGCCATCAAATATTTTTGTCGTTTGATTTTCATCGCGTAGATATAACCCCAAAATATCAAAAGCTAAATTTATTGATACATTTTTGTGGATAAATACACAAACACCCGGGCTAAAACCAAGTCGAGCTTCGTTGAAAGTTGTGTAAGTCTCGTTTAAGTTGCCATCGAAATAGCGACTGAAAGTAGATGATCCACCCAAATAAGAAAGGTCTGCTTCATAGAAAAATGCAAAGCGTTTTTTAGCATTTAATCCTATGTAGTATCGATAAAATACCGATGCACCGTATGATTGTGCATTATAGTTTGCATCTCCAATAGAAAAGGTTAAATCGCTTCCCAATCCTGCTGTTAGATTATCGATGTTAGCTGTGGCATTGGTGTAATTCAAACTTAACCCTATTGATTGATTATTTTTTATAAAATAGGAAATCCAAGGTTTGATTGAATACATTTGACCACCAAAGTCAAGGTCGGTTAATAATGATAATATTTGAGAGTTATCAGTGCTGAAGTTGCCATACGAGCCGCTTAATCCGAAAACAATCTCATTTTTAGGAATATATAAGTAGTTATATAATCCACGGTCAAAACGACCGGGAGCTTTATCAGAGAGAAGCATGCTCACTGTATCATTTCCTACGATAACTTTCTCATTGATAGTTGCTGATTCGGTTGCACTATATATTTGTTCAGTAGCAGTTGTGCTTAGTGTGGCACAGCAAATTAATGAAATTGCTACAATATATGATTTAATCTTGTTCATTGTTTATTAAAGATAAAAAGCAACCCCGAATGAGATTGACATGAGGTTTAACTTAAAATTAGCATAATTGCTTTTACGCTCTGAATAGTAAATTTGATCGGTTGTGGCATCAGTATGAGTATAGTTAAATCCTAAAATGCCAACATTAACTTCTAATGCAGTATAGTTGTTGAGAAACATTGTTACGCCGGGAGCTAAACCAACTCCGATTGAAAAATTCTTTTCGTATGTTCCGGAAAGAGCATCTCCTGTGCCTTGACAAAGTTTTGATTGACCGCCACCAATTTCTAACTGAACATCATTAAAGAAACCGAAACGTTTGCTTTTCCCCATACTTATGTAATTGCGAAAAACAGCAGTCCCATAATAGTTGTGGCTTATGCTATAAAGGTTGTCAACACTAAAGCCAAGTTCGGGGCTAATGTTTAATGCTCCTGATTGAAGTTTTGTCATTTGGCGAGAATAGGTAAATCTTGCACCGGCAGCGAGGTCGTCATGGAAAGCATACATTACCATAGGACTTGCTTTGAAAGAATAACTATCGCTTTTGATGTCTTCAATTACAAAAAATTGATAGTTGTTGCTACATGATTGGGAATAGTTTGCACTTAAGCCGGTAATCCATTGTCCTTTTGGGACAAATGATACTTGTTCGAGATCGCGTTTGAATGGTTGTGGTTCTTGGGCATATATTATGCCACTTGTACTCATTGCCAAAAACGCACATAGAACGTAACGTAAAATTTTCATATTATGTAAGTTTGTTGTATTATTTTCAATATCGATGTTGATATGTGAACCAAAATAAATTACAAAATTACTCAAAATATTTGATAAATGAGCTGTTTTTGAATAAAATGAAGTTTTGAATCAATTGATTAGTATATATGAGTTGTTTAAGAATTGTCTAAATGCTAAAAAAGATTGGCATATTTGAAATAATAACTTATCTTTGTAGGGAATAAATCAATTATTATGCAATAATCAAAATCTGGAGTAATAAAGTATGTCTCGAAAATTATTATTGAAATTATCGCGATTATCTTTTATTAAGGTCATGGCTGCAACACCAGCACCACGTTGGTTGGTGCTGATAGCTGACTTGGCTATAGTTGTATTGAGTTGTGTATTTGTGTTTTTATTTAATACTACTCTTAGTGGTGAAGGTATATTTTATACTCCTATTGCTAAAATAATAATTGTATTTTTGTCATATCTGATTTTTAGTTTAGTGTATAAATCATATCAATATATTGTGCGATTATCGGTAATGTCAGATATTTATCGAATAGCAATTTTGGTAGTGACATCATCGTTTTTTCTTGTGTTATTAATTCTAATGTTAGAATTAATAACCGGAAATCGATTCATAAGTATTTGGAATATATTTATAATAGGGGTGTTCTCTTTTTCATTAATGATGTGTATGCGACTTGTTATCAAGTATCTATATGCATTGTTTAGTGGAAATGTGTTAAAACGAAAACCGGTAATTGTATTAGGCTCTGCTATTAATTCGTTTGTGCTTGCGAGTGCATTGAAGAATGAGGTTGATGGTCGTTTTGACCCGGTTGCGTTATTGAGCTTGTCGGAGAAAAAAAATGAAACAATGGTAAATGGAATACCTATTATAAAATATAAAAAAGACGAAATAATAGAAGTATTTCAAAAATATAAATGCGACACGTTACTATTTTTGTCAACACAAATAGAGTTAATGCGAAGTGGCTTTGCCGATATTTTTCTTGAAAATAATATAAAATTGTTGATGCTTAATCAAGTAGAGGAGTTTGAAGTGGAAGAAAATGCTTCGTTAAATTTATCTACACACGTGCAAAATATCAAGATAGAGGATTTATTGGGTAGAGATATTATTAAAAATAATAATCCATTGATTGAGCAACAAATTCATAATCAAGTTGTGCTTATTACCGGTGCGGCAGGGTCAATCGGCTCAGAAATAGTGCGTCAAGTAGCATTATTTAATGCGAAAGAAATAATATTAGTTGATCAAGCCGAAACTCCAATGCATGAATTGCAACTTGAGTTGGAAGAAAAATATCCTAATGTTAAAGTTAAGTTGTTTATTGGCGACATTACAAATCGCATTAGAATGGAGCATGTGTTTGAGCAATATCGACCTCGATATGTGTTCCATGCTGCAGCTTATAAACATGTTCCCATGATGGAAAATAATCCGTCAGAGGCTATTCATACAAATGTTTTTGGAACAAAAATTATTGCCGATTTGGCAATAAAATATGATGTAGAAAAGTTTGTGATGATTTCAACTGATAAAGCTGTAAATCCAACAAATGTAATGGGTGCATCTAAGAGAATCGCAGAAATATATGTTCAATCATTATTCTTTAATCAAATAAAGACTAAAGATGGACACTGTACGCGATTTATTACTACTCGATTTGGGAATGTATTAGGTAGTAATGGCTCGGTAATTCCTCGTTTTCGTCAGCAAATTGAGGAAGGAGGGCCTATAACTGTTACTCATAAAGATATTATACGTTATTTTATGACAATACCTGAAGCATGTCAACTTGTGCTTGAGGCAGGATGTATGGGATTGGGCGGTGAAATATATATATTTGATATGGGTAAACCTATTAAGATATATGATTTGGCGTCTCGTATGATAACTCTTGCGGGGTTGCGTCCGAATATTGATATTCAGATTGTAGAAACAGGTTTACGTCCTGGCGAAAAATTATATGAAGAATTGTTGAATGATAAAGAACTGACGATGGCAACTACTCATAAAAAAATTATGATAGCCAAGGTCAGAACTTATGAATATGAAGAAATAGTAAAACATATATCTAAGTTAGAACAAATGCTTATGAATGATAATTTGCATGATATAGTGGTAGAAATGAAACAGATAGTGCCAGAGTATATCTCGCAAAATTCAAAATGGCAAGATATTGATGTTGAAATAAAATCAGCGAAAACAATAATAAACAATAAACAATGAAAAAAGTATTATTGGTGGTAATAACATTATGTGCCACAGTTCAAATTAATGCACAATTAAATTGGGGATCAATCGTTGAAAAAATTTCAGGTGGAGATTCTACCATTGGCAATGTGTTAGGGAATATTGTTGCAACCGATAAGGTAGAATTAAGCCAATTGGTAGGCTCTTGGACTTATTTAAGTCCGGCAGTAGGATTTCAAAGTGATGATATTTTGAAAAAAGTGGGAGGTTCTGCTGCGTCGGCAAAATTAGAAAATGATTTGAAAGCTTATTATGCAAAAGTGGGATTCGATAATGTGCAGTTGTCAGTTGCCGATGATGCAAGTTTTGTAATGAAAACAAAGTATGCCACATTAAAGGGAGAACTTGAAAAAGGCGAAGATGGTATTTTTATTTTTAACTTTAAGGCGTTTGGTCGAATAAAATTAGGCTCGTTGAAAGCTTACACAACATTGTCGGGAAGTACATTGAGCCTAACGTTTGATATCAAAAAGTTGGTGGAATTGGCAAAAAAAGTTTCAAAATACACAAACGTTAGCACTATTGAAAGTTTAATCACATTAGTTGATAGCTATGAAGGTATTACTGCCGGATTTAAGTTGAAAAAACAATAAGCATACATTTTTTAAGATAATGAAAAATGGCACCCGTAAGAGTGCCATTTTTGTGTTTGAAATAATTTTGTATCTAATTAGAATTCATAGTCAACGCAAGCACGGTCGCCTTTGTGCCCGGCAAGTAATCCGGCTGCGGCAACATGAGCAGGGTGTTTTGCATAAACTTCTACATCTGCCATTGTATCAACAATTGCAGTGAGAACAACGTCCCATGTTTCATTAGGATTTTCGTTTATTCCAACTTCCATTGACTGAAGAACATCAATTTGTTCGGGGAGAGCCAATAGTGCTTCTTTGAATTTTAATGCGACTTCACGACGTTCAACATCGCTACCTGTCAATTTGAATGCTACGATATGTTTTACCATATTTTCATGAATTAATTATTATTGTAAAGTCGTTCTCTCGCGGCAAGAACCTTTTCATCGGTAATGTAATCATCATAATCCATCATTTTATCAATGATGCCATTAGGAGTTAATTCAATGATGCGAGTAGCAACCGTTTGAATAAATTCGTGGTCGTGTGATGACATTAATATATTACCTTTGAAATTTTGTAGAGTGTTATTGAATGCTTGTATAGATTCCAAGTCGAGGTGATTGGTCGGAGAGTCAAGCACTAATGTGTTTGCATCTTTGAGCATCATACGTGCAATCATACAACGCATTTTTTCACCACCTGAAAGCACCGATGCTTTTTTCAAAACTTCTTCGCCTGAGAATAACATTTTACCAAGGAAACCTTTGAGATATATTTCGCTTGAGTCTTCGCTGAATTGACACAACCAATCAACGAGATTAAGGTCAGTATTGAAGAATGCCGAGTTATCAAGTGGGAGGTATGCGGTAGTAATTGTTTGTCCCCAATCGAAAGAGCCCTCATCGGCTTTACGATTGCCATTGATAATTTCAAATAGGGCAGTCATTGCACGAGGGTCGCGACTCAAGAATGCAACTTTATCACCTTTTTCGATTTGGAAATTTACATCTTTGAACAATAACTCGCCATCAATACTTGCCGTCAACCCTTTTACTTCAAGAATTTTGTTGCCAGGTTCGCGAGATGGAGTAAAAATAATGCCCGGATAACGACGAGATGAGGGTTGAATCTCTTCAACGTTAAGCTTTTCAAGCATCTTTTTGCGAGAGGTTGTTTGTTTTGATTTAGCTACGTTGGCTGAGAATCGTTGAATAAATTCAAGCAACTCTTTACGTTTTTCTTCAGCTTTTTTATTCTGTTGTTGTTGCTGACGAAGTGCCAATTGAGATGATTCATACCAATAGCTGTAGTTGCCGGCAAATAAACTTACTTTATTATAGTCAATATCAAGTGTGTGCGTACACACTGAATCGAGGAAGTGGCGGTCGTGAGATACAACCAATACTGTATTCTCAAAATTTGAGAGATATTCTTCCAACCAAGCCACAGTTTCGAGGTCAAGGTCATTGGTCGGTTCGTCGAGTAGCAGGTTGTCGGGATTGCCAAAGAGGGCTTTTGCAAGTAGCACACGCACTTTTTCGTTCCCACTCATGTCTTTCATCAACATATAATGGCGGTCTTCTTTAATGCCAAGACCACTCAACAATGCAGCTGCATCGCTTTCGGCATTCCACCCTTCAAGTTCGGCAAATTTTTCTTCAAGTTCAGCAGCTCTTACTCCATCTTCATCACTAAAATCTTCTTTACAATAAAGAGCGTCTTTTTCTTGCATTATGTCCCATAGCACTGTGTGTCCACGCAATACGGTGCTCATTACTGTACATTCGTCAAATTCAAAGTGATCTTGACTCAATACACTCATACGTTCTCCCGGACCTTGTGTAACATTGCCTTGAGTGGGGGAGAGTTGGTCACTGAGAATACGCATTAATGTTGATTTCCCCGCACCGTTGGCACCAATGATACCATAGCAGTTCCCGGGTGTGAATTTCAGGTTGACATCTTGAAACAAAACTCGTTTGCCAAACTGAATACCTAAATTATTTACCGCTATCATTATAAATTATTACTTATAGAATTTCAAATTGCAAAGTTACTAATTATCGGGCAGAAATAAAAATAAAGCAATACAACTGATATGAATGTAGAGTCAACAAGCAAGTGCAAAATTATTTTAATAATTTGAAGAATTCAATTTTTGGAGAAGAAAAATTTAGTTATTCTCGAGGTCTTCGATTGATTTTAGCTTGAACAGCATCAAACTGACTCTGCTCAATTAGTC
>CAJGDJ010000047.1 GCA_904502025.1 uncultured Muribaculaceae bacterium | reverse complement strand
GGGATTACTTTTCAGATACACTTCAAGATTATTGGCGGTTTGTTTGCCAAAGGTTATCTTGCGAATGTCGCCGATTGAATAGGATTTAACTTTTCCTCCTCCATGTAGAGTGAGATACTTCGGTGTGTCGGCCATCGCCACGATGGCAACAGACAAAAGAATTAAGGTAATAAATTTCCTCATAAACTTTTCTTGTTTTGTGTGCCTCCTGTATCCCCTGATTTGGCGATTAATATTTTTTTGATCTATAAAATGCAAAAACGTGGGATACTGCTCAGTTTATCATCAAAGAGGCATCGCCAAACGCCCTAACCGAAATAAACAGCCCACCCCACGCCATACCTATATAATGCACCCTACCTATGGGGTGAGTATAGGCACGCATAGGCGTTTTATGACCGCTTAATCCTTCGGTTGATGAAAATTGGCGATTTTCTTTGATAGGATAAAGCTGAAAACGCTTTCACTAATATGTCTCCAATGGGGAGGGCAACACTCTGCCACCCACAAGATTGATGCAAAAGTAAGAATTAAAAAGGGAAAATAAAAGAAAACAGAGATGTTTTATTTAATTAGCCTAAATTTTCAAAATAACCTGATTTTATTTTCTATTTTGATATTCTTAAAATCATAAAAATAGTAGTAACTTTGCAGTATGATTTATCCCGATAGTTTTGAGAAGAAGATAGGTTTTGCTGCTGTGCGTGACATGGTGGCAAGTCATTGTAGTTCTACTCTTGGCAGTGAATATTGCCGAGAGATGGCTTTTTCTACCGATTATGATGTAGTGAAGCGATTGCTAACCTCAACAAGTGAGATGAAAACAATCATCGCAGGAGATGAGACTATCCCTCTTGAAAATATTCATGATGCAAATGAGCAACTTCGCAAATTGCGTGTGCCCGGGACATTTATTTCCGCTCCCGATTTGCTACGCATTCGCCAATCACTCGCCACAATGGCTGCCGTGTCATCGTTTTTCTCGCATCATCGCAACGAAGATGGCATAAGCCCCTATCCCACTCTCGATACCCTTTCTCAAACGCTTATCGTATTTCCTTACATCGTTTCAACCATTGACCGTGTTGTCGATAGATTTGGGAATGTAAAAGATAATGCAAGTCCTGAACTTGCCGAGATACGCCGAGCACTTTCGGCTATGACCGGAACAATCAACGCAGCAATGCGTCGAGTGATTTCGCGTGCCACAAAAGAGGGATATATCGAGGGGGACACTACTCCATCGGTGCGTGATGGCCGATTGGTAATACCTGTATCGCCAATGTATAAACGCAAAATAAATGGCATTGTGCATGACGAATCGGCATCGGGGAAAACTGTATTTATCGAGCCTGCCGAAATAGTCGAAGCAAATAACCGTGTGCGTGAATTACAAATGGACGAGCGTCGTGAGATAACACGAATACTCACTCTCGTTGCCGACGAGATGCGTCCACTTGTTGATGAAATGCTTGTGAGTTACGCTATTCTTGGCGAATTTGATTTCATTCACGCCAAAGCAATGTTTGCTCAAGAGATTGGTGGCGAGCTGCCATCGTTGAGCGACAACCCCGAAATGGAATGGTATCACGCTTGCCACCCCGTTTTGTTACAATCACTTGCCCGACAAGGGATAGAGATTGTGCCACTTGACATTACTCTAACTCCCGAAAACCGATTATTGATAATTTCAGGTCCTAATGCCGGAGGTAAATCTGTGTGCCTCAAAACGGTTGGCACTGTTCAGTATATGGCACAATGTGGATTGCTTCCACCTCTATATGAAAACTCTCATATAGGTATTTTTGACGATATTTTCATTGACATTGGCGACGACCAATCGCTCGAAGATGATTTGAGTACATATAGCTCTCACCTGAAAAACATGAAACATTTCATTGCCAAAGGCCGCAAATCAACATTGGTGCTGATTGACGAATTTGGAGGAGGTACAGAACCTCAAATAGGTGGAGCAATAGCACAAGCAATCCTCAAAGTGTTTAACGACAAAGAGATGTGGGGTGTGATTACAACTCACTATCAAAATCTTAAACATTTTGCCGAAGATACTCCCGGACTCATAAATGGTTCAATGCTTTATGACCGACATTTGATGCAACCACTATTCAAATTGTCGATAGGCAATCCCGGCAGCTCATTTGCTGTTGAAATTGCCAAGAAAATTGGTTTGCCAAGCGAAATTATTGCCAATGCTGAAGAAATTGTGGGTAGCGATTACATCAACCTCGACAAATATCTGCTCGACATCACTCGCGACAAACGCTATTGGGAAAATAAGCGAACAGCCATTCGCCAAAAAGAGAAAAAACTCGAACATCTGCTCGAACAATACGAGAACGACGCAACTCAACTTCGTGAAAAACGTCGTGAAATCATCAGCGAAGCACGTGATGAGGCTCGACGCATTCTCGATAGCAGTAACGCTTCAATCGAGCGTACTATCCATGAGATAAAACAAGCTCAAGCCGAAAAAGAACGTACTATCGAGGCTCGCCGCCGCCTCCAAGAGGAGAAGAAGCTGTTGACCAAAGAGGGAAACGATAAAAATGAGCATCATTTGCTCAAAAAAGCACCCAAAAGTAAAAACAAACAAACTTCACAACACAAAAAGGAATCGGAACCTATATCGGTGGGCGATAATGTGAAGATGGACGGACAATCAACCGTTGGAACAGTTATGGAAATCAATGGTAAAAATGCTCTTGTGGCATTTGGCGTACTGAAAACCACTGTAAAACTTGACAGATTAAAACGCACCATTGCACAACCTCAGTCGGGAGCAAAAAAGGCTTCATTTGTAAGTGCATCTACAACTGACAAATTGCGTGAACGTCAATTAAATTTTAAGCAAGAGATTGATGTGAGAGGAATGCGTGTTGATGAAGCAGTGCAAGCAATTACATACTTTATTGACGATGCGATTCAATTTAGCATCAAACAAGTAAGAATACTTCACGGAACAGGCACAGGTGCATTGCGTCAATATATTCGTCAATATCTCGACTCGGTAAATGAAGTGAAATCTTATCGCGATGAACATGTGCAGCTCGGAGGTGCAGGTATTACCGTAGTTGTATTAGAATAGCATCGCAATCTGATAAACAATAAAGGCTGCTATCCATGCAACTGTTGTGTTATACACCACAGCAAATGCACCATATTTCCAACTGCCGGTTTCTTTCACTATTGCTGTGATTGAGGCAATACAAGGACAATACAACAAAATAAACACCATAAAACTCAATGCTGATGCACTAGTAAAGTCAGGCTCTCCGGTTGTAGGCGAAAGAGCTTTGAGATGTGCCGACAGTGAAGCGTCGGTCATATCTTCTTCTCCAAAGTCGGAATAAAGAACTCCCAATGTTGAAACAACAATCTCTTTTGCAGGCAAACCGGCTATAGCCGCCACCGATGCACGCCAATGAAATCCGAGTGGTTCAAGAACAGGATTAATAGCCTTACCCATCATTTCAAGATATGAATCTGTTGCCGGATTAATCGTTGCTTCATCTTGAATTACACCCGTTTGATGTTCAGTCATTTCATTGTGCATGGGGAAATAGTTCAATGCCCACACAATGATACTTGCAAAAAGGATAATGCCACCCATTTTCTTTAGATATTGCTGCCCCTTGCTCCATGTGTGGCTCAATGACATTTTCATTGATGGCATACGATATGGGGGCAACTCCATAACAAATGGCGTTTCATCGGCTTTGAAATAGAATTTCCTCAACATTTTAGCTGTAATTATTGCTACCAATATTCCCAAGAAATACATTGAGAAGAATGCTATTGCTGCATATTCGCGAAAGAATGTTGACACAAACAGCACATATATAGGTAGTCGAGCCGAACATGACATAAAGGGATTTATCAATATCGTTATCAACCTGCTGCTACGGCTCTCGATTGTCCTTGAAGCAATAATGGCAGGAACATTACACCCAAATCCCATTACCAATGGAATAAATGATTTGCCATGCAAACCTATGCGATGCATCAGTTTGTCCATGATAAAGGCAGCACGTGCCATATAGCCCGAATCTTCCATGAAGGAGATACAGAAAAAGAGAATCAAAATATTAGGCAAGAAAACGATTACGCCACCCACACCACCTATCACACCATCAGCTATCAAGTCTTTCAAGGGTCCTGCCGGCATAATGCCATCAACTACCGATGACAGCCAACTAACTCCCAATTCAATCCAATGCATAGGATAAGCTCCCACCTCAAACGTTGCCCAAAAGATAGCAAACATAATGAGCAAAAATATCGGGAAACCAAACAAGCGATTGGTAACAAATGCGTCGATTATGCGGGTATTGCGTGTAACATCTTTCTCGTTTTCGGTCATTGTTTCAGCCAATGCTCCTGCAATAAAACCATATTTTTGATTAGCAATTAACGATGTTACATCTTCCTCTCTCAACAACTCTATGCGTTTCAATTCGCGATTACGCAATGCTATAATTCGATCGTATTCGGGCGATACTTTTAGCATATTCTCCACCTCACTATCACGCTCAAGTAGCTTAATGGCAAGGTAACGTGGTGAGAAATGCTGCCCCACATGATGGTCTTTCTTCAACTCATTTTTGAGCTGATTAACACTCATTTCAATATCACTTCCGAGGCTCACGTGTATATGTCGCACTGTTTCGTTACGCCCCTCATACACCTCAATCACTTTCTCGAAGAGCTGATTGATTCCTTTTCCCGATTTTGATACTGTGGGAACAATAGGCACGCCTATCATATTGCCAAGCATTGCATAATCAAGTTCGTTACCTGAACGTTTCAGTTCGTCATACATATTCAACGCAATAACCATGCTTCGATCCATGTCGATTAGTTCGGTCGTAAGAAATAAATTACGCTCAAGATTTGACGCATCTACAACGTTTATAATAACATCGGGAATTTCATCTTTGAGGTAACGACGCACATAAAGCTCTTCGGGAGTATATGCAGAAAGTGAATATGTGCCGGGGAGATCTACAATATTAAACTTATATTCCCCATACTCAAACTGACTCCTTTTGGCATCAACTGTAACGCCACTATAATTGCCCACATGCTCATGAGTGCCGGCCGCAATATTAAACAATGAGGTTTTTCCACAATTTGGGTTACCAATAAGTGCCACATTTATCGTGCGTTGCATGCCACGAAATTGGGTAGAATACTCATCGGTTTCATCTATTACATCAAGATGAGTGATGTCAGCAACTTTATCAGCATCGGCAATGGGAATAATCTCCACAAGGTGAGCCTCGCTCAATCGTAGCGACACCTCGTAGCCCATTAATGTATATTTTACCGGGTCGTTTAGTGGAGCACTCATGAGAGCTGTGATTTTGCGACCTCTCACAAAACCCATCTCAATCACACGCTTTCGAAAAGCTCCATGACCAAGAATCTTTACAATTATGCCCGATTCTCCCGGTTTTAATTCCGACAATCTCATTGTTATGATGTTTTGAGTCTGCAAATATCCGAAAAAAATCGCTAATTAAGAAGAAATTTACACTATTTATTTAGAACCAATCTAAATTATTTTCAATTTCACATTAAGAGCATAATTCCTCAAACAGTGAAAACGGCTTATCGGAAGCCAACCTACAGCCATATAACACGTAGGAATACCCCTTTCTTAATATTTAGACAAAATACTACAGATAAAAGTTCTAAATTATCATTATACAATTTGGTTTTCGCTCTAATTTTTAATTTTTAATTGTGATTTTTAATTTTTAATTTCTTAATATGGTGGTTTTACATTAACTTTGTAAACTATAACATTAAGTAAATTTATTTAGATAAAAATCATTTGTAAAAATGCCAAGTATATCTCAACGGGGGCAAATAATGCCCGCATCACCTATTCGCAAACTCGTGCCTTTGTCAAATGCAGCAAAGGAACGTGGCGTGAAAGTATATCACTTAAATATCGGTCAGCCCGACCTTCCATCTCCACAAGAAGGGTTGGACGCATTGAAACACATCAACCGCACAACGCTCGAATATAGTCCGTCCGAAGGCTTATTGACTCTGCGTCAAAAGTTGGCAGCATACTATAAACGATTTAATATAGATGTTGATGTTGACGACATAATTGTAACTACCGGTGGCAGTGAAGCGGTGCTATTTGCATTTATGGCTTGCCTTGACCCCGGAGATGAAATTATAGTACCCGAACCCGCATACGCCAACTATATGGCATTTGCTATCTCGGCCGGTGCGAAAATTATCACTGTTCCATCGAGCATTGATGAAGGGTTTGCTCTACCTCCTGTTGAGCGATTTGAAGCATTAATCACTCCTCGCACGAAAGGAATTTTGATTTGCAATCCCAACAATCCCACCGGCTATCTCTACACTCAAAAAGAGATGAATCAAATTCGCGACATAGTAAAAAAATATGACCTATTCTTATTTTCTGACGAAGTTTATCGTGAATTTTGCTACACCGGTGCTCCATATATCTCAGCTTTCCACCTTCCCGGAATCGAAGAACAAGTAGTACTAATCGACTCTGTATCAAAACGATATAGCGAATGTGGCATTCGCATTGGTGCAATCATCACAAAACATCAAGAGCTGAAGAAAAATGTAATGAAATTTTGCCAAGCTCGTTTGAGTCCACCTCTATTGGGGCAAATCGTGGCTGAGGCTTCAATTGACGCAAGTCCCGATTATATGCTAATGACATATAATGAATATGTGGAACGCCGTAAATATCTCATCGACGGATTAAACAAAATCCCCGGTTGCTACTCGCCTATCCCAATGGGTGCATTCTATACAGTAGTATCGCTTCCGGTTGATGACGCCGATAAATTCTGTGAATGGTGTCTTCGCGATTTTGAATATGAGGGACAAACAGTGTTTATGGCTCCGGCATCTGGTTTTTACACAAGTGAAGGCGTGGGACGCAACGAAGTGCGTGTGGCATACGTTCTCAAAAAAGAGGATCTTGCAAAAGCCCTCAAAGTGCTGGCAGAAGCATTAAAAGCATACCCCGGCAGAACGATATAATGAATATCTCGCTATTTATCGCTCGACGGCTTCAACTTAAGGGAACAAAACGCGACACATCATCGTCGAGCACAATAATCGCAGTTACAGGTGTTGCCATTGCAATTATTGTGATGGTGCTTACTTTAGCTGTGGTGTTGGGGTTTAAGAATCAAATTCGCGAAAAAGTCATGGGATTTGATTCTCAAATAACAATAAATCCGGCTCACGATTACAGTCTCGGAAAATCGGAGTTTTCTTTATCACTAAATGAAACTCTGGTAAACATCATTGATTCTTCTTTGAATACCAATGAAGATAGCATTCATATTAATCTAACCATAAAACAACCGGGTATATTGAAAACTAACGATGCGTTTGCCGGATTAATGTTTAAGGGAATTGATTGTCGTAATGATTTATCATTTATAAAACAAAACCTTGTTGAAGGCTCACTTCCCAACTTTGAAGTGGACTCTTGCAAAAACAGCATTATCATTTCGTCAACCACTGCGTCGGATTTGAAAATATCGCTCGGCGACCGTATCAACACTTACTTTTTCAACGACGGAAATATCAGAGCACGAAAGTTTGTAATTGCAGGGATATACAATAGTAATTTCAGCGATTATGACAAACTAATCGCATTTGCTCCCACCCCAACGCTGCAACGCATCGCTCAGCTCGACTCGATTTCTGGGACATCGATAGAAATATCAGGCTTAGATTATGAGATGATACAAGAGAAGTCGGTAACTCTTCAATCGGCAATCTCTGATGCTGTATATAAACAACAACTCGACAAAATATATCGTGTTGACAATGTATTAAGAAGTGGAGCTATGTATTTTAATTGGCTCGATTTGCTCGACATGAATGTTGTGGTAATCTTGATTTTAATGTCGTGTGTTGCCGGAATCACATTAGTATCGTGCCTTTTCATCATCATTCTTGAACGCGTGAATACGATTGGACTTCTAAAAGCAATCGGAGCGTCAAATTATCAAGTGAGAATGGTGTTTATTTATATGGCACAACGATTGGTAGTGCGTGGTATGATTATAGGAAATGTGATTTCTCTTTTTCTTGTATATCTACAAAACATGTTCCACCTTATCCCACTCGACCCCGAGGCTTATTATTTAAGTTTTGTGCCGGTAGAAATAAATTGGTGGCACATATTGGCTCTAAATATTGGAGTTATTATTATTTCAAGTATTATTCTAATATTGCCATCGCATTTGGCAACAAAAATCAGCCCGGCTCAAACAATGAGATATGAATAGGATTATGTATTTCTAACCTTTTTGGCACATTATTTGTTGTAAAAGTAATATAATCATTAACTTTAATTAAAAGCCAATAAATAAGTAGCTTTTTTTAATTACTTTTGCACAGAATTTACAAAACATATAATAATTCAATGACAGAAAACATCGACATTACCCAATTAATAATCGAAGGGATTCAAGAACGAAAAGGAAAAGGCATTTCAATCGTAGATTTAAGCCACATAGAATCGGCTGCAACTGAGCGTTTTATAATTTGCGAAGGTTCATCGACAATGCAAGTTAGTGCTATTGCTGATAGCATCAGAGATTATTTGCTCGAGCATGCCGGCATTAAACCATACAACTACGACGGTTATCAAAATTCTCAATGGATTGTTATAGATTACGGCAACACCTTAGTTCATGTGTTTATTCCCGAATTCCGCTCACTTTATAACCTTGAAGAGTTATGGAGCGATGCTAAAATTTCTCAAATTCCCGATTTAGACTAAATTACACACAAAACATAGAATATGGCAGAGTTCAAACCAACAAATAAACCAAAAAGAAAACCGGCATTAAAATTTAGCATATTTTGGATGTATGCTGTAATTTTGATATTTTTAGCAGGAATGTACATCCTCAACTTCGAAGGTAACACGATTGACAAAGAAGTTTCGCTACAAGAATTTAATAAATATGTAACCATTGACCATGGCATTTCAAGCATCACAATAAATGATGACAATACTGTGGAAGGGACTCTTACTGATTCTTTAGCTACTGTAATCTTCGGCAACAATTACTCCAACAACAAAGATAAAGGTGTGATTGCTCGCGTACACACTGTTTGCGACCAACAAGTTATGACCTCACAAGTCAATAAATGGACCGAAGATGGTATATATAAAGGTTCTTTTAAGGTTGAGCAAGAAAGCGACCTTAGCCGTTTCCTTTGGTCGATTGGTCCAATCATTCTACTTGTTGCCTTTTGGCTGTTTATGATGCGTCGCATGGGAAGCGGAGGTGCCGGTGGAGCCGGAATCTTCAACGTTGGCAAATCTAAAGCCCAAATATTCGACAAAGAAGGTGGCGTAAAAGTAAACTTTAGCGATGTAGCCGGATTGGCTGAAGCAAAAACCGAAATTGAAGAGATTGTTGAGTTTCTTAAAAATCCAAACCGATATACCGAACTTGGTGGCAAAATTCCCAAAGGAGCACTTCTTGTTGGTCCTCCGGGAACAGGGAAAACTCTTCTTGCAAAAGCTGTTGCAGGCGAAGCCAATGTGCCATTTTTCTATATGTCGGGGTCTGATTTTACCGAAATGTTCGTAGGAGTGGGTGCATCACGCGTTCGCGACCTATTCCGCCAAGCAAAAGAAAAAGCTCCATGTATCGTGTTTATTGACGAAATCGACACTGTGGGACGTGCTCGTGGCAAAAGCCCTAACATGGGTGGTAATGACGAACGTGAAAACACGCTCAATCAATTACTTACCGAAATGGACGGTTTTGGAACAAATAGTGGAGTTATTATCCTTGCTGCAACCAACCGTGCCGACATTCTTGATAAAGCTCTAATGCGTGCAGGTCGCTTTGACCGACAAATCTATGTTGAGTTACCCGACCTAAACGACCGCGTGGCGATATTTAATGTTCATCTTCGTAATATCAAAATTGACGATAGTGTTGATGTTGATTTGCTTGCTCGTCAAACTCCGGGCTTCTCCGGTGCCGACATAGCAAATGTTTGTAACGAAGCAGCACTTATTGCCGCTCGCCACAACAAATCGGTAGTTGAACGCCAAGATTTTATCAATGCAGTGGATCGCATAATCGGTGGATTGGAAAAACGCAATAAAATCACAACCGATGACGAAAAACGTGCGATTGCAATACACGAGGCAGGGCATGCTACAGTTTCTTGGCATCTTCAATATGCAAACCCTCTAATAAAAGTAACTATCGTGCCTCGAGGCAAAGCACTTGGTGCAGCATGGTATTTGCCTGAAGAACGTCAAATCACGCCATCACAAGCTATCCTTGATGACATTTGCTCGTTGCTCGCCGGACGTGCCGCCGAAGAACTATTCTTGGGACACATTTCAACAGGTGCAGCCAATGACCTTGAACGAGTTACAAAACAAGCATACGCAATGGTTGTTTACTACGGTATGAGCGACAAACTTCCTAATATCAGCTATTATGATTCAACAGGTCAAGAATATGGTTTCTCAAAACCATTCAGTGATGACCGTGCAAAAATGATTGATGAGGAAGTATCGCGTATAATCAATGAACAATATGCTCGAGCGAAAGCAATTCTCACCCAATATGCAGATGGTCATGAGCAATTAGCCAACATACTCATCACTCGTGAAGTTATATTTACCGAAGATGTAGAGCACATATTTGGCAAACGTCAATGGGCTTCTCGCACTGATGAAATTTTAGCAGCGAAGTCGGCAGAGGCAGCAAAAGCTGAAGCTGAAGAGATTGCTGAAAATGAGAAATTTGCCAAAGAACGTAATGCAAAAGGTAAAGCCTCGCAAAACGGTACTGACGAGGACGAAAATTCATATCCGGTAAATATGCCTCCACTCCCTCAATAGTAACGTCTGTCAATCATACTCCCAAAAGCTATGCTGATTAGGTTATTGTATAGCTTTTGGGTTAAAGTCGCTACCATTGTAGAATAAAACCAGTCAATGAATAGATTTTATAAAATATTAATCACATTAATGCTTTGCTCTTCTTTTTGTGCCGATATATCTGCACATGAAAAGACTGACTCTATTCATTTGAATTCTGAAATCATTAACGACTCATTATTCTTTTTACAGGATTCTGTTCTTAAAATACAGGATACATTGTTGATTGAACAATCAAATGTCAAAACAAATTCGTCGGACTTATCTTGGCTAATCAACAAATTTCCACCTTGGCTACAAGATTATGCTAATTCTCTTTTGAATGGGCACATTGATAGAACTTTTGAAAGAAAAGTGGATTTATCATTTAGTGTTATTCCTGCATATAGCAAAGAAGGTGGTTTTGCAATTGTAGGTGCAATTACCGGGTTATATCGCACAAATTGTAATGACTCCATATTGAAGCCATCAGACTTCATTGCCTCATTAAATGCCTCTTGGCACGACGCTTACACTGCATACATTAAAGGCAATCATTTATTTTCTGACCACAAATCAAGAATATCATACGCTGCCGAAGCCTATCGCAAACGTCTTTATTTCTGGGGCATTACTGCTGACGAGACTGCTAATAATCCGAGGTCGGAATATGTGAGACGACAAATTGATTTACAAACCGAATACATTTATAATATTAATCGCAACTTTTTCACAGGGGTACAAATAAGAGCAAATTATACCGATGCTGTAAATATTAGAAACCCTGAATATTTATCCAATGTTCGTAAACAATACTATGTTACCGGTGTTGGTTTATCTTTCGAATTTGACACTCGCAACCACCTCATCACTTCAACAAAAGGAATTCACATTGCCTACAAGCCTATGATCTATCCACAGTTCTTGGGCGATGCCGGAGCCACTTTCCATAGTCATAACTTTATATTTAATGGATACCTAAAAATGTGGAAAGGTTCGGTTCTTGCTTTTGATTTGTACTCCAAATTTAATAGCGACTATACCCCTTGGACTATGCGTGAAATGATTGCTGCCGATAACACTCGCATGCGTGGATATTATATGGGCTCGGTTATTGACAATAACCAAATTACAGTCCAAATCGAATATCGCCAACATATTTGGAGTCGTTTTGGTCTCGTTTTATGGGGAGGATATGGAACACTATTCCACGATTTTAATGCCCTAAAAAATTATAAAGAACTTCAATTTTTCCCCAATTATGGTATTGGACTTCGTTTTGAGTTCAAAAACCGCGTAAATATCCGTGCCGATTATGGTTTTGGCAAAGGTTCTTCCGGGCTTATTCTAACCATTGGAGAAGCATTCTAACAACACAAAACTCGCAAATCATCTCATTTGACTCACGAGTTTTATTTCATTACTTCTTCTTTCTTACTTTATCTCTTTTAATATTTGATTTGCAGCATCTTTGGTATTAACCTTATTTATAATATGTGTAATTACACCATTTTCATCAGTTACAAATGTTGTGCGAACTGTTCCCATATACACTTTGCCACACATTTTCTTCTCTTGCCACACACCAAATGCTTTATTCAACACCAATTCAGTATCAGCAATTAACTTAAATGGCAATGAATATTTATCACTAAACTTGCGATGCGAAGCTACACTATCTTTGCTCACACCAATAACTGCATAGCCTGCTTTTAGCAAATTATCATATCCATTGCTCAAACTGCAAGCCTCAGCTGTACACCCCGAGGTGTTATCTTTTGGATAAAAATAAATTACTAATTTTTTACCTTTAAACTGCGATGCCATTACTTCATTTCCATCGGCATCAATGCCCAATAATTCGGGTATCTTATCCCCTATTTTTAGCACCATAATCTGTGTTTTTAATCTAATTTTCAACAAATATACAAATGAATTTTTCAATTTACACATTCATTATAGTTAAATTTAATCAAGCGCATATACTTCCCGCCACTCGCCACTTTCAATCTATAACTTATATCGCCATTTATATAACAATTTGATTTTTTCTCACCCCATAGGCTATTTTTTGTGTACATTCAAAATCGAAGTGCAAAATTTGCGGTAAAAAAATAATAATATGAAAAACACCGCAGGTTTGCCAAACGGCTGGGGCGCGTAGCCCCAAAGAGTGAATTTGTAGAGAAACAAGCAATACAAAAAAAGGAGACTT
>CAJGDJ010000046.1 GCA_904502025.1 uncultured Muribaculaceae bacterium | reverse complement strand
TTTGGACGAAAATCCACCGCCACAACTGACGCTTTTCGATTAGGGGGGCTTGTAAATCGCAAAAAAGAATCTCAACCGCATTAAATCTGCGATTGAGACACTATTTTTATGCTTTATTGATTTTTATCGGACACCAATAATCTGATTTCGGCTTTATAAACGTTTATAACGATTTTATAGTGAGCCACAAAAAGCATTTTCTTGCTTAAATCACATTTGTAGTAGGGGGTAAAATACAAAGAGCTGAGTTAAATTTGACTCAGCTCTTTGGTATAAAGGAATAGATAAGAGAGTGAAGTAATAATCACTCTCTTATCGTTTGATTATTTCTTAATCAATGGGTAGGTTGCAACACCTTGGCTATTTGTTACCTTAAGGAGGTAAACACCAGTTGGGAGTGCTTCTACGTTGATTGTTTTAACTTTAGCACTAACGCATGCTGAAGTTTCGTCATATACGATAGCTCCATTCATGCCATAGATGCGATAGTTGACAGCATCGCAATTGAAATCGCAAATCACATTGAGTGTTGAAACCACAGGATTGGGGAATATGTTCACTTGTGAGTTTATAGTAATATTTTCAACACCGTTAAATTCTGTTACTTCGAGTTCAAAGGCATAAACAGCTTTAGCACCCGATGGGTCAGTGGCTGTGATGCGAACGATAGCTACACCTACTTCGTTTGCCAAGAAAATAGCACTTTCATTAGAATTGAACGCGGTAACGATATTGTCGGGGGATACTGACAATTCATAGGTCAATTCATCTCCGTCGGGATCTTCAAAGAAGTCAGCAAACGATATGATGTCAGATGTAGTTGTTGCCATCATTGTCATGTAGTCTTCAGTAGCAATTACTTTTGGAGCTTGGTTGACGTGTTCAACGATATAGCGAGCTGATGCTTGTGCTTCGTTTTCGCTTGCATCGGTAGCAGTTACAGTCAATGCGTAGCTACCTGCAGAACCAAATTCGGGAGTGATGTTAGCAACAACTTTCACACCTTCAGTAGCTGCACCTTTGATAGTTGCGATGTTTTCGCTGATTTGGATTATACAAGTATCGGTAGCATTTACGGCTGTTACTGCCGAAAGTTTGGCAATGTTGCCATTGTCGTCAAGGCGTAAAGAGAAGTCTTCATTTTCAGGTTCTGTAACAGTGAACTCAACTTGAGTTAAAGCACCTTCTTTAGCGTATGTGATGCCGGTAGGAGCAGTAACAACAGGAGCTGCGTTCTTGTCGAGAACGATTGGGAAGTTAACGAGAGGTTGGTTAGGATCATTGCTCTTTATTACAAGCACAGCCTTGTTGCCTTTATCCATAGGAGCGTCGGCAGCACTGAAGCGGAATTTCACGTTGAGAGATTCGCCCGGAGCGATAGAACCTGCTTTTTCGCTTTCGGGGTTAAGCATTTTCACCCAAGCGTCGCCTTCTTTGGTTTCAAGACAAGTCATGATGTAACCGAGAGAGCCGTATTGATTTTCAATCATTGTAGCAATGTCAAACCAACCGTAACCTTCCACAAAGCCCATGAAGCGGTTAGATTCTACGCCTTCTTCTTTGTAAGAAAGGTAAGCAGGGTATTCAATTCCTACAGGATAAGTGATGACAACGTAGAAGTCTTGACCAGGAGCCATGTAAACAGCACGATCAAGAGGAATAACGAGGAACTGAGCTGTTTCCATTTCATCAATGTGGAATGAGCCTTTACCAAGTACTGTAGTACCTTCTACATTGTTACCCTTGATGATTTCAACCTTGATGTCAACATCTTTGAGGTCGCCAATATATGTAGCGGTATAGATGTGAGAGATGTTGAAGCCTGTTTCAGGAGCTACATAGTAGGTAGCAGCTTTGTATTCACCAAATGTGTTGCCAGTACCATATTGGTAAGTCGTGTTATTACCGGCCATTGTTGGGTAATAAAGGGCTTTATTATAGGTGAAGTTTTCGGCTTTAGGAGCGTCTAATACCGATACTTCTGCATTCTCAAATGCTTTCACTGGAACCATGATGTTTTGACGAAGAGTAGTTGCATCTTCAACCGATAGAGTGCGAGCGACAGCAGGTGCAACGCCGCCTCCACCTTGGTCTTCTTCAACCACTTCGCCTTCGCCTGTTGGGTCGAGGCGCAACTCATAAGTGAGTTTGTATTCACCATTGTTGCTGATGATAACTGAATCTTCTCCAACATAATCATTAGCAACGTTCTCAGCACGAATTTCTTCTTTGTCGAGAGCCATTGCAGGAGCAGGAGTGACGATGAAACGAATATTTACCACAGCCGAGTCATTATCGTTGTAATAGAATGTCAACGGCACATCATAAACACCTGGCTGACATGCGATGTCATACATCATAGGCACAGATACACCTTGAGGAGTAGCACCTACAACAACAGGAGTGTTGTCGTAATATTGAGTCCATACACGATTTCCGGTAGGTTCACCTGTCATCCAGTCGGTTTCTTCGGCTTCGTAATATGTCATGAACAATGGAGTCCATACCATTTCGCCACTCCACCAGTCTTCTTGCTCATATCCAGGGCCGCCATTCTTGATGTGAGTGATAGTGAATGGTGCAGTACCTTCGTTTTTGATGTAGAAGCATGCTTCGTAGTTAGCTCCCATTTGAGTAACAGGACCGGCAGATGGGGCATCGAAGTGACCGACCACGCGTTCAACAATGATAGAATCGGTTGGGAATACCGGTTTAGCTTCACCGGTGATGGTGAGGTTGATAGGTATTTGAACTTTTTCTTTGCTTGGAACATTGGTGTTGATGTTGATGTTACTGCTGTATTGTCCGGCTAATTTGCCTGTGAGAACATCAATATCAATGGTGCGGCTACCTTTAGAAGCAACAGTGTTTTCAACAACAGGGTAGAATTGAACAGCGTTGTTGAATGCCACATAGCGTTCAGGAATGCGTAACCCTTCAGAGCCATCTTCGTTGGAGAGACCGGCAAGACCGAAGATGCCGTAGATGATAGCATATTCACCAGAGCCTTTGTATTGATACTTGAATGAGCCATCTTTCTTCATGATTAATTGATAGCAAACACCCATGTTCATAGAGTTGCCATATTCCATCCAAGAAACAACAGCCATATCATCGGTCATGTAGTGGTAAGTACCCGCAGTTTTGCTTTGATCGCATGTGTGGAGACCCCAATAAGGAGCGATGATGTTAGTGTAGATTGTTCCTTGTGGGAATTCGGCTGGAGGTTCTGGCCAAATCTTGTCGTCGTTACGTTTTGTGAATGAAACGAACCCGGTGTTGTAGATATACATCTTGTTGTAGTTCTTACCATAGAATGGGAATTCAAATGGAAGAGTTACTTCAATATAGTCATTGGCATTGTAATAAGTGAAGTTGTTTTGTTCGCCAAGACCGGTTGTTTCGATATCAATCCAATCAAATGAAACGTTCTTATCATCAATCGAAGCACTGTAAGAGTATGCTACTTTAGCCCCTTCAGTGATGTCGCTGAATGAGAAGAATTCAGGATTTGGAGTGATAGAGTAAACGAGCGATTCGTTACCCATATTTGTAATAGTCAATGGTTTCTTCAATGGAGTGCCACTCAAGAGAGTAGTGTCAATTGAAGTGTAGTTCAATTCGATTTCAGGACAGCCGATAACAGTACCGGTGACAGTCGCAGAGAGTTCTCCTGCATTTGTTCTGATGATGATGTTGTCGGCATATGTACCTTCGTTTTCAGTAGGTAATGTGATGATAACATCTTTAGAAAGACCGGCTGGAATCTTGAGGTCGGAAACAATATCAACCGATACAATCTTAGATGTAGCGTAAACAGTGTCAACTACCAATGTGTCGGTACCTGTATTTTTGATTGTCAATGGCAATTGTGATACAGATGTGCGGAACACATTGCCAAAGTCGATTTCATTGTTTTCAAGAGCTACTTGAGGAGCGAGTGAACTACCTGTGATGTTGGCGTTGAAACGAATGTAAGAAGTGCTGTTGTAAGGGTCATTGCTCATCAAGATGAGGTTGTTGAATGTTGCACCTGCATACATTGAAGCATCGGCTTTGAGGGTCGCAGTGATGTTGATGCTTTCACCTGGGTTGACAATGCCGTATGGGTTAGTCAATGCAGTGATGAAGTTGGGCTTTGGAGCCAAGAACTTCACTGAAGATTGGTTGGTGAAATATTTATAAACGTCACCTGCAGGGTCATCGTTGGTTGACCAATAGTCGGCGATGTCGGCAGAGGTTACAGTCAATGGGTCGGCACCTTCGCCGTCAAGAATACCACAATAGAGAGTAGAACCATCTTGGAATAGGCTCATAGACGCCGGGTCGTAGCTGTCGTAGAAAATTTCGATATCGCCATTGGTAGAAAGAGCTATGCGGAATGAAATTGGTGTATATTCTTGGTCATAAACCAATGCCAAAACATTTTCATAGTTAACTACGAATTTGCCATTTTGTTTAGCGTATGAAATTTTTGATTGAGGGCCCATTGCCAATTGATAACCATAGGCTGAGATATAAGGAACACCTTCAAGGCGTTCAGATGTTTCGGTCAATGGCGAGAAGTAAGCATATTCGCCAACTTTGAATGCGATACCACCATAGCTTGTGATATAAGCATATTCGTATGTTTTGCCATAGAATGGGAATGCAAAACCGAGGGCGATTTGCTTTGACAAATATGTGTTGTCGTCGTATGACGAAGTGATGTCGGTGCTACCAATCATAAGTGGGTTGCCATCGTAAGCAAAATCTGTTGCTCCGTTGAGGTTAGTAGTTACGACATAACCAAAACGGTGAGCTGCTTTACCTTGGTTTTCGAGTTGACGACCAGAGAATTTAGGGAATACATATTCCAAAGGATAGTTTCCTTCGTTCTTGATTGCGAAATCTTTGGTGATTGCTTCGGAATCAATGTCGAGAGTTCCGGCATCGATAGTGTCGGGCTCAATTGCGATTTTAGCAGGATCGGTTGCAACACCGGTAACCGTGATTTTGAATTCAGTGTTGTCAGCGTTTTTGAACACAATGTTGCCGGTGTGGCTACCTGCAGATTTAGGTGCAAACTTCACATCAAAAGTTTGATATGAGCGAGCAGGGAATCCTCCACTGATAGATGTAGGTGCTTGGAAATGTTCAGACGTAGAGCTGATGCGATTGCCACTCAATGAACCATAGTAACCAAATGGGCCATAACCTTCGTTGAATACTTCAACAGTAAGAGTTTTTTCTTCACCTACAAGGAGGTCGCCGAAGTTTACAACTTTAGCAGGCGACATAGCAGGAGCGTTACCACTTACTGTCATTGTTACAGGCACTACAGTGGTGTTCTTCTCGCTTTCGTTGGTATTGAAGTGGAGGTTGAACTTGTAAGTACCATTAACGAGTGGTTGACCATCGTTAGTGATAGTTACATCTTGAGTTTCGCCATATTTCACTTGACCTTGAGCGGGTGAGAGCACGATGAGTTTGTCCCACGCAGGGTTTTGGCTCATTGCAGTAATTGCCCAACCGGCTTTGTTTGCAATAGTTTCGTAGCTTGAACCTTTGAGTGCATCGACCATAGAAATCCAAGTTTTACCCATGTCGGTACTCATGTAAGAGTAGGTAGAATGTACTTCATCTTCAACAGTAGCGAGACCGAGAGGATAATCTTCTTGTCCGGCAGGGAAGTGAACAACAACCCAGAATGATTCCCCGGGAGCAAAATATACTTGTTCTGTGGGTTTCATTATGCCTTCAGAGTAGAAGTAAGGAGTAAACTCTTGGAGAAGAGTAGCATTAGAAATGCTGCTTCCTTTGTAGATTTGGAATGTAGGTGTCTTGCCATAAATACTATTAACCTTCAAAGCTGTGAGATTGAAGCCTTCGGGATATGTATCCTTATCGACATAGAACCATTGAGCCATTGATTGAGGCAGAGAGAGATCTTCATCGCCAATGTAGGCATAGATTGAAGAATAATATTTGAAGTCGATAGGATAGTCACCTGCAATATAGTCAGATGTTTTGTATAGTGCGTTTGCAGCAAAAGGCTTGATGCCGATTTTGCCGTTGTATGAAGTTATAGTTCCGGGATTAGCTTTTGCAATCGAACGAGTAGCTACGGTGTATTGAGTTGTAGCTACATAAGCGTCCCATTTCAAAAGCCCCTCTTCGGTGTTACCTATAGAGAATGTTGCACTGCCTTGAGCACCGGGTTTAACAGTATAGCTCAACGACGTTTTGCTTACAGTCATTTTTGGACCAGCGTTAGTTGTTGCAGTTATAACGGGAGAAAGAGCAGAAGCATCGCCCCAACGATTTACTGCCTTAATAGCAAGATAGTAAGTTGTCAAAGGTTGAAGCCCGTTTAACTCGTATGTTGTAGAGTCGCCCGATGAAAGGAACTTAGTGTCGATAGTGACATTGTTGATTGTTGAAAAGTCACTTTCGGCATTAAATTCTTCTGTACTATAATATAGAATGTGATAGTTCACATTGTTGTCTTCAGAAGCAGGAATAGTCCAACCGATTGTGATGTTGTCTTGAGCAGCGAGGGCTGTGAATGAGCTTACTGCTTCGGGAGCAATACCGCTACCACTCATGTTGAGAGCTTTGGCTGCGTCTATGTAACCTGCACCATGAAGACCTTCTTTGCCTTCGTTATATTTATATATATCGTTAACCGAAGTGATGATTTGTTGACGAATGGTTTCGGCAGGGATTGTAGAGTTGCCATGTTGCGAAATCACAAGAGCAGCAATACCTGTAACGTGAGGAGTTGCCATTGATGTACCCTCGTTGAAACCATATTGGTTGCCGGGGAGTGTGCTTAATACACCATGAGCTTCGTTGTAGTCGAGAAGACCACCGGGAGCCACGATGTCAACCCATGAGCCATAGTTTGAATATGGAGCGATGGTGAAATCGGCAGTCATTGAACCTACAGCAACAACTTTGTCATAGCAAGCAGGATACATATTGCCGGTAGCTCCTTCGTTACCGGTAGCGAAGAACATTACACCACCATTGATGTTATTTCCGCGATTCATTGCTACGAAGTAGTCAATTGCATCGAGAACGTCTTGCTCGTAGTAGTCGGGAGTGCTCCAACCCCAAGAACAGTTGGCGATGTTAGCTCCATTGTTGGCAGCATAAACGATTGCTGCTGCAAAGTCGCCTTCGCCAGAACCTGAACGAGAGTCGAATGTTTGGCAAGAGAGCATCTTAACACCACTATTGACAAAACCATTACCGCCAGCTACACCACACACGCCAATGCCGTTGTTGTTAACGGCTGCAATAGTTCCGGCTACGTGAGTACCATGTGCATGAGGATAGATGTCTTTTGAATTGGTGCAGAAGTTCCAACCATAAACATCATCGATATATCCGTTGCCATCATCATCTTGACCTGCAACACCATTTAATTCGGCTTGGTTGAGATAAACGTTGGCCGCAAGGTCTTCGTGTGTGTAGTCGATACCACCATCGATTACAGCAACAAGGGTGTTGCTATTACCTGTTGTGATTTCCCACGCTTTGAAGAGGTTGATGTCGGCACCCACTACGCTTGTTCCTATCATACCAGTGTTGTTGTAGTGCCATTGACTGCTCAAACGAGGGTCATTGAAAGGCATAGAAGAAGGACGCACTTCATCAGAAAGAGGTTCAGCTACTTTATAAGTGCCGTTTTCTTTCAATACCATAGGAACTTTGCATGTAGCCAATTGCACACCGGCTGTTTGACTAAATATGCGTTGCACTTCTTTAGGATTGATTGTTTCGTCAAATGTCACTTCATACCAACGGTCAAGACCGAATTGTGCCATTTGAGCTTCATACTTCGCACTGTAAGGGAATACCCTACGCATGCTCATAGCCTTTACTTGGCGAGCCGATGCGTCAAGAGTGCTGACGCCGGTACTCAATACTCCATTTGTTGCAGTAAACGATTTATTGCCTACCGATTTTGCAACTTCGGTTTGCAACTTTACGCGAACCACACCTTTTTTGGGTGCAAGGCTTTGAGCTTGTGCAATCACAACGCTACTCATTGCGATAATGAGCAACATCAAAAAACGTGAAAAGATTTTTTGCATAAGCTTAAAATTAAATTAATAAAATATAGAAATATAAAATGTAATTGTTTCTTAGATAAATATTTGAGTATAGAAAACCTAATATCCTACAAAATTACAAATAAATATAGATTAAGAACCAATAAATAAGATAAAAAGAGCGATTTTGTCGAAGTTTTATTCTTGATATGCAATGGGTTGAGTATTTATGCGTTAATTCGTATAAATAATCCAAAAATATGCACAATGTTATGCCGATAGGTATATAATAATCCCAAATATTGAGTATCGGTATCATGGTATCAATTGACAACGTAGTCGATACCACGATGTGGGAATATACAGTAAAAATATCCTAATTCTGCTATTATTTTGCGCATCATGTAAAATAAAATTACTGATTATTTGTGAAATAAGAATATTTTGTGCAAATTTGCAATTCAACTGCAAATTTGCACAAAATAAAACTCGACATGTAAAACTAATTGTTCGTGTTTGATTTTTAGTGTATATTTGTGAAAATTATAACAAATACATAATAGAGATGCCTATGTAACATAGATAATTAAAGACATATTAGATAAAAAGCGTTAGCTTTATTCTGACTCTCTTAAAATCGCCAATTGAAAGATAGCAGTCAAGAGTAATAGTTGATGCTCACGGTCTATCCGTGGGCTTTTACTCGTATATGACTGCGACGGTGTTTGGCGATACCTTAGAGAGTGTAGACGAAGTTTTAGTCCACGTTTTTTTATTTGTCTAATTTCAATCTTAGGACTAATTTTATAATAGACACCGGGGTAGATTCCTATGTCGAGATATGATTATGACATGTGAAAGTAAAAAAAGCCTTTATAAGAATAATAATAACCAAAACATAAAATTATATGAAAGATTTATTACTTAAATTCAAGCGGACAATAATTGTTGTTGCGATTATTGTCGTAGGGCAGTCAAATATGATTGATGCCCAAGTGTTAATCGATGGTATATACTATACTTTGAGTTCATCAACAGCATCGGTTGCCGAAAATCCCGATGGTACTAAGTATTCGGGGGATGTAGTGGTCCCCACGACTATAACTTATAATGGGGCAAGCTATAATGTAACAGGAATTAGTTCAAATGCATTCAAAAATTGCCCAAATCTAACATCTCTTACGCTTGGAGATCAGTATTATCGATTTACAGGTGTACAAGGGTGTACGTCGCTTAAAAGTTTTGTGTGGAATTATTCTGCAACTGCTTCACGCTCAATTAGTATGGGATTGTCAGTTTCAACTACAAATTCGAATCACTTCTTTTATGGTTGCGATGAGATTGAAACAATTGTTATGCCGGGATATGGTCCAAACGAAATTCCTAAAGAGGCATTTTGGGGATTCAATAAGTTGAAGAGAATTACAATTCCTGCGAATTGTACAAAAATTTGTGAACGAGCTTTTTATTCGTGTGATTCATTGCAAATAATTAATTTAGAGAATGTTACATCTGTTGGCGATTACGCTTTCTATTGGTGTAATCTAAAAAATATTGATTTGTCAAACGTCACTTTTATTGGGGATTGGGCATTTTGTGATAATTTTAATTTAACCAATGTAATAATGCCTGAAAGTATGACTGATGGAAGTTTGGGTCAAGCCGCTTTTTATTGTTGTAGTTTTAGTTCATTTAAGTTGCCAAAAGGTATCACAAAAATACCTAAAGATTTCTTTTATATTTGTGATGAATTAACATCAGTCGATATTCCTGCTTCAGTTACTCATATTGAAGATGGAGCATTTGGCATTTGCAATAAACTTCCGACTGAACAAATAATGTTTGAAGGATTGGAATATTTAGGTCATGATAACTTAGAATTAAACAGGAGAAGTGAGATAAAATCAGTAACACTTCCATCTACATTAAGTTTCATAGGTTGCAATAACTTATATCCCGGTATCGAAGTGAAAGTTGCACAAGGTAATAAGAATTTCAAAATGGTAGGAAATATATTATATAGTGCAGATGGTAAAACGTTGTATGTTATGTCGGAAATGCCAACCGAACCATTTTCTATTGAGGACAACAAGGTGGAAACTGTATGGTCTCATGCTTTTTATAAGTGTCCATTAACTCATTATAATTTCCCTAACCTAAAAGAAGTGAAAGTTGGTGCGTTTAATAATACCGGCTTGACTGAGGTTATAATAAAAAAAGGAGTAAAGTATGCAGAAGAAAGTTTTGAATTATGTTCTTCACTTTCATCTGTAACAATAGAAGAAGGAGTTGAAGAGCTTTCGGCATATTGTTTCCATTATTGCCAAAACTTGACTACATCTCCAACGATTCCATCTTCTTTAACGAAGTTAGGAATAGGCAGTTTTACTTGTTGTGGCTTTAATAGTATAAAACTGGGTAAAGAGTTTAAGCATTATGGAGCCGCTGCGTTATCACGGTATGTAAGCGAGGACGTTAATCCCGATTTCACTCTTGAATTGATGAGTGCGGTTCCTCCGATGTGTGATTCAACATATATAGGATATGATGGGGAGACTTCGACTATGATTACGTCTTGGAATAATACCCTTAAAAATGTAACCCTAATAGTTCCTGCAAGTAGCGTTGAGGCATATAAAGCTCATGCGAAGTGGAAATATTGTAAGGAGATTGTAGGAAATAGTGAATGGGCAGGAATAAAAGAGAAACAATCTCTACCCGGAGGCTTATATTTTGCGGTGAAAGATGGTAATATTTGCTATTTGCAAGGCGGACGTATTCATGATACAGGTATCAATGCAGGAGCACACCCATTTAATATTCAGGTTTACAATAATGCAATCTATATTGCCGATGCCGGAGAACAATATTATTACCAATCGACAGGTCGGCCCGATGGAAGTCTTAAGAAAATAGAATTGTTTGATAATACGTATGGAATTACCAATATTACTAATAATGCAAATTCTGGTAATCCGTTCCAAGACCCACTAACATGTTGGGTTGACCAATCGGCAGGAGAATTGTATGTTGGCGACCGTAGCACCGGAATTGGGCGTATCCCATTAAATACTGATGCTTATTACTCTACGCAAATACCATTATCGTATTTGACCAATACGTTTATTTATAATTGGAATCGATTACCTTATTATAGTAAGTCAGGGTTGGTTTATGGTGCCATTTGTAAAGGGATTCAAAAAGATAAAAAGGGGATATATTGGTGTGCTTTTGATTATAATGGTTATGGAATATATCGATTTAAGGAGTCGGATATTTATAGTTCATCATCGGAAGCTAATGCCGCGGCTACCCCATATCCGGTAATTGCAAATGGAGCAAGATTAACTTCGATTTATTTAGACGAAGTGAATGGTTATCTATACGGTTATTTTTATGGCAATAGTAGTCAAACAGGAATATTCACTGGATTATACCGTATATCTATAGCTGAAGCAGAAGCCGGGGGAGATGGTCTTGATGGCTGGGAACTGATTGATAATTCTCCTGCTGCACCTCTAAATGAGACGGCAGATGAACGTGTTTATACACGTCAAATTACCGGAGACGGAACAAATGTATATTGGAGCTATATCGCAGCTGAAGATGCCGACCCGAAAAATAATCCGCTACATCGTAACGGTATTAAAATGATTCCGGCAACCGGAACTCCTACTGTCTCATACGTTCTCCCTGATGTTGAAGTTTATGGACTTGCTCCATATAATTACGATTTCGTGGATGTAGAAGATGTTTATGCTCCAGAGGATAACGTAAATGTTGTTATTGCGAATAAAACGCTTACAGCAATGTCTAATTGTAATGTGAACGTATATAGCTCAAGTGGAATAGATCAATTAAATGTTGAGTTGCAAATGGGAGAACAAATTTCTCTTGAATTAGCTTCGGGCATTTATATTGTTAAAGCAACAAATAAAGGTAATGGTTCAACTCAAACATCTAAATTTGTAGTTAAATAACAACAAATAATTTATAAACAAACAATTAGAGGTGTGTCAAAATATAGTTGGCACACCTCTTTGTATAAGAGTAATATGTTTGATTTTCCATTGAGGAAGTTATTAATTGAGCATTATGAAATATGCATTGTGGATTATAGCTTATCCTTTTCCTTCGAGGATGCCGGCTGCGAGAGTGTCGGCAGTGTGAATGAGTGTCATTAGAGGGCAAATATCTTTGGCTTTGCGATTGCTTGCTACCATTTCATTGCTTTGGAATGCTATGTCCCAGCCACCCATGTGCCAACGAATTGCCATTATTTCATCGTCGGTTAAGTCAAGACCGCTGCGAAGAAGCATAATTACTGATTTTTCGCCATGACCGAGAGGGAAATTAGAATAATCAATATTGTAGGACTCTTGAGCTTCCCACACCCCAATTTCGTTACGAACTTTTTTAACCACTTTCTTGTAAATGTCGGCTTTGCACACATCGTGGAGTAGGGCGGCAATGGCAATGCTGTCATCGGGAATGCGAGCTATAACATCGGGACGAAATGTTGCCATCTGCTCTTTGAGCATAACTGCAATTTTATATACATTGAGGGAATGTTCCACTAAACCACCCTCAAAGTTAAAGTGATTTTTGCTTGATGCTGGAGCTTCAAAAAATCCGAGATCTTCAATTACGTAGTCAATATTTTCGCGATTGGTAGCTTTTAGTAATTCAATAAATTCGGTTTTGTACTGATTTTCTGTTGCCATAGTGTTAGAGTAATTTTAATTTTATGCAAAGGTAGTAATTAATGATTTGAAATTATAAAAAAATATTGCTGTCTGATAAAAATTAATAAAGCATAGAAATAGTGTCTCAATCGAAGATTTAATGCGGTTGAGATTCTTATTTCGTATTTACAACCCCCATAGAGTGAAGTTCAATAGCATTGCCGAAGGTAATGCTTAGTATGTAGCCGTGCATTGGCTCGAAGAGGCTATGCACGGAGTGTAGTTGAGTTTAATCTGAATCTGTAAGATTCATTATCAGAAACAGATTAAAGATTCCTTCAGAATCTATCCCCATTTAATACCATTCCGGGCTTATCCCCTCCGGGGCTAAACCCGGCTACGACTAAACAATCCCTTTGGGATTGCTATTGCTTTTGAAAAAGTTTTATCGGACACCAATAATTCTTTTTTGCGATT
>CAJGDJ010000045.1 GCA_904502025.1 uncultured Muribaculaceae bacterium | reverse complement strand
GATAAAATGTGTACTTTTACCCATGGTTAAACTTGTTTGTGGTAAAACAAAAGTAACCAAAAAGGACTGATTCATGCAAATGGAACCAGTCCTAATTTTTTATTCACTCAAAAAAAGTTTTATCGGACAGCAATAAAAAAATTCGTTTTTCAATTTTCATTTTTTCACAATGTCGCTAGTTTTATTCGTTTTTATGCTTGTTTCTTGTATGTTATAGCTGCAAGTGTGTTGAAGAAGATAACAAAGACTCCGAGGGCGGCATAATTGTGCCATAGCTCAACAAATGTAGTTCCTTTCAAATATATAGCACGCATAATGTCTATATAGTAGCGTGGGGGCAATATGATTGTGAACCTCTGTGCCCATTCGGGCATTGAACTAATCGGGGTAATCAATCCGCTCAACAGCATAAAGATTATGATAAAGAAAAACATCACAAACATCGTCTGCTGTATATTATCCGAGAGATTAGCCACCGCAACACCAAATCCCGAGAATCCAAGGATAAAGAGAATAGTGGCAAGATAGATATTTCCAAGCGAGCCAAGTGGTGTCAGGTCATATGCTATCCACGCAACAACCATTGCCACCGTAACCACAAATATACCAATCAGCCAAAACGGTATCAACTTTGCAAGAATAAAAGTAAACCTACCAACAGGGGTAACATTTATCTGCTCTATTGTTCCGTTCTCCTTTTCTGATACAATATTTATAGCCGAAAGGAAGCCACATATCAATATTAGCAACATAATCATCAGTGCAGGAATCATCAGATGACGATAGTTAAGCGTAGGATTATACCTATTCTGCACCACAACGAGGTCCGACTGTTGAGTTACACCCTGCTCTCCCATATATTTTGATAGCGTAGAGGCTATGGTTTGCACAAGATATTGACTACCGAGCGACCCTTTTGTAGCATTCACTGCATTGGCCGATATATCCAACTTCTTGGGCTCTATGGTTGTAATATCTCGCTCAAAATTCTTGGGTATTTGTAGGATTATATCTATTTCACAATCCTCCAATAATTTCTGTGCATTGTAGAGTGTTGTTGCCTCTTCATTAACCGAAAAATACTCGGTTGCACAAACATCGCTTTTTATGCGACGTGATAGTGTGGAATAATCTTCATCGATAATTGCAACCCCTACATTACGAACATCCATCGTTGTAACCCACGGCATAACCAACATAACCATCACCGGAAAGATAATAATGAGCTTCGGGAGAAATGGGTTGCGGAAAATCTGCGTAAACTCCTTTTGTATCAAAATAAGCAATTGTCGCATAATCTATTCGAGTTTATCTTTGAACTTTTTGAGTGATACACCCATCAGCACAAAGGTCATAAATATAAGGATAAGCACCTCTTTTATTACTGCCGATAGTGGCAATCCCATAATCATCATCTTGCGTATGGCTTCTATATACCATCGTGCTGGAACAATATAAGGCAGTGGATGCAATACGGTGGGTAAATTTTCAATTGGAAATACCATTCCCGAGAGCATCATCATCGGTAGCAGCATTACCATTGCAGATATGAGCAAAGCAACGACTTGCGAGGAGGCTAACGTTGACACAAGCAATCCCAATGCAAGGGCGAGAATTAGGTAGATTAGCGAAATTGTAATAATCCCTCCTAAACCTCCACTCATCGGCACATCGAGCAAGTAATGGGCAATAAGCAGTATAGTTGCAAGGTTTATACACGAAATCACGAAGTAGGGAATCATCTTGGCAAAGATAATCTTGATAGGCCTCACTGGCGACACGAGTAGAGTCTCCATCGTTCCCATCTCCTTTTCTCGCACAATTGAAACAGAGGTCATCATCGCACATATCAAGATAAAAATAAGCCCCATAATACCAGGCACAAAGTTATATGCCGACTTCATTTGTGGATTATATAGTAGGTGCAGATTCAACAACTCTTGTTGTGAGTGGTCAGCCGATACCACATTTTGCAAATATGCCGCACCCGTTTGTGCTATGTTTGTATTTGAGGCATCAAAGATAAATTGTATTGTGGGATGAGTATCTATTCCCTCTGCTCGCTGTGCTATCACATGTTCGTAATCCTCGGCAAAGACAACAACTGCATCAGCCTTACCACTGCGCAACACCTTATCTATATCAATACTGCTATCGTAGTCAACGACCGTAAAATAGGGGTTGTTTGTGAGCCTTTCAACAACTTGTCTTACCCCCTCTGTGCGGTTAGGAGCCACTATTGCCACATTGAGGTTATTCACCTCGGTAGATATGGCAAAGCCAAAGAGGATCATCAGCACCACGGGGATAAGTAGTACAATCATCATCGTGCGCACATCACGCAGGATATGCAACGACTCTTTCTTTACAAACGATAGAAAATTATGTTTCATAACCTACCCTCCACGCTTTGCACCACGAGCCAAGATGCGAAAAACCTCATCCATCGACTCTGCGGCAAATTGTTCTTTAAGTCGTGCAGGAGTATCGAGTGCACGCACCTCGCCATCAACCATAATAGATACTCGTGTGCAATACTCTGCCTCGTCCATATAGTGTGTGGTAACAAATATTGTGGTGCCACTATTGGCTGCCTCGTAAATCATCTCCCAGAACTGACGGCGTGTGATGGGGTCAACGCCTCCTGTAGGCTCGTCTAAAAAAACCACCTCGGGGCGATGAATAGTCGCCACCGCAAACGACAATTTCTGCTTCCAACCCAGGGGCAACGATCCCACGAGAGTATTACGCTCTGATGTGAAGTTTAACCTTTTGAGGGCTTCGGTAGCACGCACAGCCGTCTCTGCTTTTGATAATCCATAAATACCCGCAAAGAGCCTTATATTCTCCCACACGGTAAGGTCGTTGTATAACGAGAAACGCTGACTCATATAACCAATATGGCGTTTTATCTGCTCTCCCTCTCGCATCACATCAAATCCTGCCACTGTGCCACTTCCCGAAGTCGGAAAACTCAAGCCACAGAGCATACGCATTGCCGTAGTTTTGCCTGCTCCATTAGCACCAAGGAATCCAAAAATTTCACCTCGCTTAACATCAAACGATATGCGATTTACGGCAGTGAAGTCGCCAAAGCATTTTGTTAGTTCTCTGATAGATATTATATAGTCGCTCATTGCTTCATCAGTTTTATAAACATATCCTCAATTGTAGGCTCGGCAGGCTCTATGTATAAGCCCTTAATATCGGCAAGTTCTCCCTTGAACTGCTCAATATCAAACTTCGCATCGGCTATAAGATGGTGTGTTTCCCCAAAAGGATAGCACTCAGCAACACCAGTAGCTTTGCGAGTAGCAAGTAGTAGTTGGTACATATTATCTGCTCGCACTGAATATAGCGAAGAATCATATTTAGCAACAATATCTGTTGGTGTATCTATACCCAATATGCGACCCTCATTACACAAAGCCACTCTATCACATCTTGAAGCCTCATCCATGTATGGAGTTGACACAAGAACGGTAATGCCTCGCTGTTTGATATCTTCAAGCATATCCCAAAACTCACTTCGTGACACAGCATCAACTCCTGTTGTTGGCTCATCCAAGAATAGTACGCTTGGGCGATGTATCAAGGCACACGATAGAGCGAGTTTTTGCTTCATACCGCCCGAGAGTTTTCCCGCTCTACGTTTTTTGAATGGCTCAATTTGGTGATAGATAGGTGCAATGAGATCGTAAGAATCCTCTACTTTCACTCCAAACAGGGCTGCGAAAAAATTCAAATTCTCCTCGACGGTCAAGTCTTGATATAGAGAGAATTGCCCTGGCATATACCCCACACGCTCACGAATGGCGTGATAATCCTTGACAATATCGAAGCCATCAACTTCAGCTCGTCCCTCATCGGGATTAAGTAACGTTGTCAATAGTCTGAAAAGCGTTGTTTTGCCTGCTCCATCTGGTCCTATAAGACCAAACAACTCGCCTCGCTCAACCTCAAAGGATATGTGGTCAAGTGCCTTTACCTTGCCGAAACTCTTCGATATATTTTCAACTTTTATGGCTGACATAATGTGGTAGGTTTATAATTTCACCTCTCCCGCAAGACCTATTTTTAAGCGACCATCATTCTTAACCGCTATCTTTACAGCATAGACAAGATTTGCTCTCGAATCTTTAGTCTGAATACTTTTTGGCGTAAACTCACTCTTGGCCGAAATCCACGCCACACGTCCATTGTAGTCATATCGCTCATCTCCACCAAAGTCGGCCGTAACCGTAACCTCGTCGCCCAATTTCACATTTGCCAATTGATCCGATGTGAAGTAGGCTCGAAGGTAGATATTTTCAAGGTTAGCAACCCTCATCAATGGTCGGCCTGCTGTAGTAAACTCTCCAGCCTCGGCATACTTTACCAATACCGTTCCACTCACTGCCGAACTTATACAACACTTTGCAATACGATCGTTGAGTGCAGCTATCTGCGCTTCAAGCGCTGTGGCATTCTCATTGATAGTTGATGTATTATTATTGAGGGTAGATAATGTTGCCGATAACTGACCTTCGAGAACTGCTATTTGCGCTTCAATATCATCATACTGTTTTTGCGTTGCAGCTCCATCTTTAAGCATATTTCCTACACGCTGTAACTCTGTTTGTTGTTTTGTTATCTGACTGCGTAACGATGCTACCTGCTTATCCTTGTTGGGACGACTACTCAAAAGTGCTGATTGTTGTGCCTTTAATTGCTTTCGTTGCAGATGCAGTTGTAGGCTATCAATAACACCAACTACACTATTTGCCTCAATAGGCTCTCCCTCTACAACATTAAAATTTAGGATTCGGCCCGAAGCTTCAGCCGACACAACGACTTCAGTTGCTTCAAATGTGCCTTGTGCATCGTAATCTACCTCATTGCTACACGATACCATGAGTATCGCTGTCGCAATATATATCACTCTTTTCATATACTTTATTGATTTAATGTTGTTTTTAATCTATATGTGGTTTGTAATAATTCTATCTCATGTGTGATTCGATTAAGTGTAGCTGTTGTTTCATCGGCAATTTTTCGCAATAGGTCTGTTGCATCAATTACGCCATTCTCCAACATCGACTCTGCAACTATACGCACCGAGCGACGCAACTCTACAATGCGATTATCATTCTCCAATGCTCTACGCAGGCGAACAATCTCGCCATCATCTTGTGTTGTCTGCATCTCGGTGTTAAATAAGAATACTTCACGCTGAACGGCAATTTGTCGCTCTGCGACATCTAACTTATTTAGATTGTTTTTCTTGGTATAGAATGCTCCGATATTCCACGACATACGAACACCAACAATTGCATTAGGCGTCCACTCCGACGATACCATACTTTTGAACATATCCAGTCCTGGATATCCATAGTAACCCTGTGCAAAAGCACTGAATCGAGGCATTGTTGATGCTGTTATCGCCTTGCGTTGTGCTGAAAGTCTATTGCTTTGAGCCTCAAACATAGCAAGTTCGGGGCGTGCCGATATGCGACTTGTAACCTCGGTCATAGCTGGATACTCCAGCTTTTCGTCTGTGAGAGACCTTCCTATAAAGACCTCCAACATTCTGCGATAACTTGCTCGAGAAGCCTCCACCTGACCAAGCGTCTGACGAGCTGTGAGTAACTCTGCTTCAATCGCATCAACATCTGATTGCATTGCCACCCCATTTTTATAATAGGTGTGCATACGATTCATATTAGCATTCAAAACCTCTATGAGTGTCTCGGTCTGTGCAACACGCTCATCAAGCAAGAGAATGCCGAAGTAGAGATTTTGGATACGAGATTGCAAGTTATAAAGCGACACATTTACCCGGCTGCGCTGCTCTGAAGCTTCGGCCTCGGCAATCGCACGATCAGCCTTTGACTGACCGCCATCCCAAATGTTCTGCGATACATCAACCGCCACCTTGTATTGATCTTTGCGAATGCCCGACATATCCAATCCGTTGGCAGCAATCATCGCATTGAATGCCTCTGGATAAGTAGGTGTCGCCGACTGATAGGTAGCCTGTCCCGAGATTACCACCTGCGGAATCCACGCACGAGCAGCATTTGAGATATTATACTGTTCAGTCTCCGTTATTAGGTCATATTGCCTAATCTCTGGGTAATGTTCTTGTGCCAATCTGCAACACTCGTCAAGCGTCTGAGTTCGAGCGATAATGGTTGTTAGCACAACTAACGATAACAGAAAATTTCTTTTCATAATCTCTATATCTTTTTTATTCTTCGCATAATAAGTTCAATATTCTCTGCCTTGCGTTGTGCGAGAATATCCTTTACCAACAGCCCATTATTGACCGATAAATTCTCTATCATATTTGCCATTATAGAAGGAAAGACATTGAGCGATAATACCGATTGAAATAATAATAATACATTAAACTGCTCAACCTCACCCCTTGCCGATGCTTCATTGACCTCTTTTTGAAGATTATTAAAGAGATAAAGAAATTTCTCCACTTTTGAATAATAAAGATTACATCTTTCTTTATAGGGCAACACCTCATTTATTAAAAATCGTGGAAGGTCGGGGTTTGACATAACAAAATCGAAATGAACAGATATAGCCTCCTCAATACGCTTTACCAATGGATGGTCACCATTTCCAAATAAGTGTGTCATTAGGGGAATAATCTCATCCATTTTTTTATCAACAAAACGTTCAAAAAGTTGTTCCTTGGAGCGAAAATAGTAATGTAACATTGCGTGCGTTACACCTGCCTCCTTGGCTATAGATGTTGTTCTTGCTCCATCATAACCTTTTTTTAAAAATTCCCGCTCTGCAGCTTCAAGTATCTGTTGCTCTTTGTTTTGTACCACTTGCTCGCTCATTTTTTTATATCAATTTAGTGTATTAACAATCTTATTTAACAATATTGTTAACACAAAAGTAGGCATTATTTTTTATTTTGCAAAACATTTGGAAACTTTTTTGGTTTAGATTGCCACTTTAGACTATACTCATCACGTAATTTTAAGGTGTTTAACTTAATTATGCATTTTGGATTATTATTTTGACCTAAAATTGCTTACCTTTGCACGTTGAATATAAAAATAGAACATTATGACTGAATTAGAACGTTTAAGCTATGCACTCGGCTTAAGTATGGGAAACAATTTTAGAAGCTCCGGCATAGAAGAATTGAATATCAAAGAATTTGCCGAAGGCGTAGAAGCTGTTTTTGCAGGCTCACAACCTAAAATGAGCTATGATGACGCTAAAAATGTGATTCGCGATTTCTTCATGGCTCTCGAACAAAAACAAAATGAAGCCGCCTCAAAAATGGGTGAAGTAAACAAAGCTGCAGGCGAGGCTTTCCTTGCTGAAAATGCTAAACGTGCCGAAGTAAAAACTACCGAGAGTGGGCTTCAATATGAAGTTATCACAGAAGGTAAAGGAGAAAAACCTGCCGCAAGCGACACTGTAGTAGTTCACTATACCGGTACTCTTATTGACGGTACAGTGTTTGACAGTTCGGTAGAACGTGGCACTCCTGCTACGTTTGGGGTAACACAAGTAATTCCTGGGTGGGTTGAAGCACTCCAAATGATGCAAGTAGGTGCAAAATGGCGTCTATATATTCCATCTGACTTGGCTTACGGTCCTCGTGGTGCCGGTGGTGCTATAGGTCCTAACTCAACATTGATTTTCGACGTTGAACTACTTCAAATTGCAGGAAAATAATCGATGAAAATAAAAGCTGTAATCATCGCATTGATTATTACATGTGTGCCATTCTCTCTTATGGCACAAGAAGAAAGCTACAATCAGATAGAAACATCAGATTCTCTTGATTTAGCTCTTGCTGTGTTGTGGAACGATAGTTTTACCGAATTTCACAAAAACAACCCCGAAAAAGCCGATTCGCTTTTTGCAGGAATGAAAGAAGGCATCAAAATTTTCAATTCTTCATCAATATACGATTTAGGAGTATTTCAAGGTATCCAAATTATGATGAAATCAAATGAAATGCTCAGAGATGGAGCTTTCATCAATCCTGAACGCATTATTAGATCACTTAATGATTTAGCTCACGGAAAAGATGTGGGCATGAATCGTGCTGAAGCTGGTAAATATCTCTCTGACTTTTTCAATGGAGCTAAAAATGAAACTCCCGACACAGTGAGTATCGCATCGCAAGAAGCTTTCCTAAATGAACAATTAGCTCGTAAAGGTGTTACTAAAACCAAATCAGGACTGCTCTTTGAAGTTCTAAAAGAGGGAACAGGAGCAACACCAAAGTCAGGCGACGAAGTGATAGTAAAATACACCGGTCGTCTGTCGGACGGCACAATCTTCGACCAAACCGGTAATCAAACTGCAACATTTAACGTTGACCAACTTGTTCCCGGATTTACCGAGGGATTGAAAATGATGAAAGCCGGTGGTAAATACCGAATGTTTATCCCGTCACACATAGGCTACGGCTCACAAAATATACAAGGTGTGATTCCGGGAAATTCGGTTCTTGATTTTACCGTTGAATTAATTAATGTCATTACTAATTAAATAAACAATAAACTAAACATTTTATTATGAAAAAAATTATTTTAGGAATGGGTGCCGTGGCACTCATGTTCACAACCAGTTGTTGTGGTGGCAGCCAATGCGGCAACTCTGCAAATGATTCATGTGTTATCGACAACGATTCTTTAGCAGTAGCAATTGGTGCCGGTATGGGTAGTGGTATAGCTAACCAATACAACCAAGTTCCCGACAGCATCAAAGCTAAATTATCTAAAGAAGCTATCATTAAAAGCGTAGAATACGTATTAAGCCTTGACACTGCTGATAATGGATATATGGCAGGTCTTAACATGGGTATGCAACTCGCCGGTCAAATTCAATATATGGAGCAAATGGGAGCTAAAGTTGATCGCAAACTCGTAGCTAAAGAATTCAAGAAAGCCATCATGAACGATTCTGTTGATATGGAAGTGATTAGCAATTATAACACTTCATTACAATTAATGACTGGCAAACTTCAAGCAGAACAACAACGCAAAAAAATGGAAGCATTAGAACAATCAGTCGAAGCTATCCAAGGAACAAAAACAGGCGAAGCTTATATCAATAACAAAAAACAAGAAGATCCTGAAATCAAAACAACAGAATCGGGTCTTTCATACAAAATCATCAATGAAGGTGAAGGCGAAAAAGCCACTGATGAAGACTTTGTAAAAGTGATTTATGTGGGTAAACTTATCAACGATACCGTATTTGACGATTCAAAAGGTGAAGCTCGTGAATTCCCTGTTAGAGGCGTTGTTCCCGGTTTTGCAGAAGGTCTTAAATTACTCGGAAAAGGTGGTAAAGCAATCTTTTACATTCCCGGAAAACTCGGTTATGGCGTTCAAGGTCAACCTGCTGCAGGTATCGGTCGCAACCAAATGCTCGTATTTGAAGTTGAAGTAACAGAAATCAACAAAGAAAGCAAGCCTGCTGGTATTCCCGGTAAAGTAGTGAAATAACAACTTTTTTACAAGGAATTATATCAAATCAACTTTTAAGCAGTTGATTTTTTGGCAAAATACAAGAAAAGGTACATTTTTTTTAGCAAAATGCACCTTTTCTTATTTTTTTTCATTACTTTTGCCTTGAATTTATATTTTTAACCCATGGAAAAAATTGACAATCTTGATAGAAAGATTCTTGAAATCGTGATGCGTAATGCACGAATCGCATCAAAAGATGTTGCTACTGAATGTGGAGTGTCACGTGCAGCGATTCATCAACGCATTCAACGCATGATTGACCTTGATGTTATCACCGGATCGGGATATCATGTAAACCCTAAAATTCTTGGCTATCGCACATGTACTTACATCGGCGTTAATCTTGAACGTGGTGCTATGTATCGTGATGTTGTACCTGAATTAGAAAAAATACCCGAAATTGTAGAGTGTCACTTTACAACCGGCCCCTATACTATGTTGATAAAATTATATGCACGCGATAATGAACATTTAATGGATTTACTCAACAACAAAATCCAAATGATTCATGGAGTTACCGGCACTGAAACACTTATTTCGCTCGACCATAGTATTGACCGCGAAATACCTATCCATTACAAATAATTCACATTTTTTTCATACGCGTAACACACACAAGTTGATAAATTCATTGGCTTGTGTGTGTTATTTTTATGGGAATTATATTACAAAATTCGGTAATGATGCCAAAATTCCATTTATAGCATATTTAATGCTTGAAGAGCTTCAATTATTTCGGCTTGAGAAAGTGAACGCCGTTCTGATAGATGTTGTGCAAAATCATTGGCAATGCGTTGCACTTCAGGGTGAGAAAATATACGATGTAAATAATCGTAATTCTTATTAAACAAAGTTTCAACTTCATCTTTTTCAAGTGAACATGTAGAATTGCCCTCCTCTATAAAATATTCAAATATATGTTGCTTTGTTTTATGATTGATAAATTTATGTTCTAATACATAAGTGCGACACAATATATTTGACAATATCATACCCATTGATAACCGAAATTTCTCCACATTATGATTCCATATATTTCGAGGCGATATCTCGGCATTACCCTCGGCTACTAACTGAGGAGTATATTGAATAGAATTAAACGCATCAGAATCAAGGTAAATACCCGATATGAGATGTTCGACATCCCAAATAACAGCACTCATTGCCACTCCGGTCAATCCATAGCATTTATCTTGCTCATCTTTATACCTTAAATCTATTTTCATAAACTAATAGAATGCTTAATTTATAATTCTATAAAAGGAGATTCACTCTTTTTTGAGGAATCTCCTTGTGATTTTATATATTCATATATAATTAATCTACTACCATAATCTTAGTTACAACTGTAGCAGATGGGTCATTTTCAATTTGTGAAGCATATACAAAATAAATACCGGACTTCACTCTTGAACCTTTATCATCACAGCCGTCCCAAGTTATCATTCCTCCGGAAGAGCGTGTCGAAAACAATACATTGCCCGATATATCAATAATTTTCACATAAGAATTATCCATTAATCCCGTAATGGTAATCCAACCGGTATAATCGGGAGTTATAGGATTAGGATAAACATATACATCGCTATAATCCTCTTTTGCCGGCGATGATGTACTATTATATTCAACTAAACCGTTTTCAGTACCCATAAACACAGAACCTGTTATTGGATGAACATATACCGTATATGTCATGCCACCAGGGTGATAACTATTATCAGAAGTAAAATGTTCTATAATTTTCTCACCATCTTCATCTACATAATATACTCCATTAGCGAGAGTTCCAATCCATTTTCGATTGTTTTTATCAACAGCGATACTTGTTGCATGAAGAGCTTCAAGAAGATATCCTGAATAACCTATTCCATTATCATTTTTTAATTTCAATCGTTTTACTGTCATCGATGGATCCAAAGCTTTAGACGGATCGGTTATTTCAATAATACCATTAGTGGTTCCAATCCACACTCTACCTTGTTCATCTTCGCATAAAGCTGATGTGCGGTCGGGATCATAATTTTTTCCATCTTGGTCGGTAAAATTATCCCATAGATAAAATTCATCATCTGATGTATCAGAATAAGTTCCTTTGGTATCGTATGCCACAATCGGTCCAGAAAAAATACCATCACAAATGAAAATCATATTTGATTTTTCACAAATCAAAAGTCTAACATCACGACCTCCAACAAAAGACCCTAATTGAATAAGAGTCCAATCTTCTACAGTAGTTGTTTCTTTTTTGCGTGCTTCGGCGGGGAGAAAATGAAGAGCGGGACTATTTGTATTAGGATTTACTTCATTTACACACCAAAGATTATTTTCTTTGTCAAAACCCATAGCAAAAATACGACAACCATATATTGCTATAAACGAACTATTACTATTGTAATATTTAGTTCCATTTTGATATGTATAATAATGCGATAACATTTGTCCATTTTTTATTTTATAAATACCATCCCAATAAGTACTTACATAATAAGTATCATCATCTTCAGGATCTATAACTAATTGATTAGCTGCACCTAATTTATTATTAGGTAAATAATATACGGGGCTTATACTATAATTATCAAATGATTCCAATCCATAAGGTGTTATATCTTCAATTTTGTTTCCATCAATAGTGTTGATAAAAGATTCTGACCATTGGTTTTTTATACCTAAATATCTCGATTCACTATATGTAGAAATATACATTTTTCCTTTTTTATCGTTTGTAATATATGTTGGATAATCTACTGTAAACGATGTTGGTTTTATTTTATCTTTTAGTGTTGTAATATTTCCATCTTCAACATTATAATTGGCGATACCATTACCATCACCTGCCCACACTTCATTAGGATTATCCCATATTGATATTGTTTGAGCAGATAAATCGGTTGACAATGCTGAATTAGTCGTTTTTTCTCCTGCTAAAGAAACTGAATTTATTGTGTTATTAACAATAAAATAATACGCATCTTTTCCATATATTAGATTTGATGCTGTTCCTGTTGCATCAATAGTTGTTGATATACATTTATTATTTTCAAAATCAACATCTAATAAATATATCGATTTATTTGTCCCTCTAAATAATATCTTATTATTTTCAATTCCTTCTAAATCTTCAATCCAATATCCGCTTTTTATTTGGGTAAAATTATCAAACGTTTCGAATCTACCATCTTTATGTAAATAATATAGTACATGATTTTGGTCGATTACAATATTATCTCCTACACATGTTACCAAAGAAATTTCTTTATCATATATACCTGATGTTTTTACTTTCTTCAAAGATGTATCATATACAATAAGTCCAAATTTTGTAGCTATATAAATACAATCATCTAAAAACGCTATATCATTAATAGAGGGGAGAGATGGTAAAATTGCATCTTTCACTGCCGATACATTAACTACTTCTCCATTATCATATAACAAATCAATATTGCCTGTAGAATATGTAACTACAAGATATTTACTTCCTTTATTATAATATATTTTATCTATACCATTGTCATTCAATTTATTGAGCGACGTATAGTTATATGATTGTTGAGTGTTTTTATCATAAGAATACAAATTGCTTCCCGACACAAAATATACTTTTTCAGGAGTTTGAACCATCTTTGCTATATTAGTATAACGAGGATATGTTTTCCACTTGCCCACTGATTTTTGCGATAAAGCAACAAAAGGAATTAAAACTGTTAATATCAATAAAATTCTTCTCATAATATTTTATATCTTTATAATAATATATTACTTTAATTCATCACTATAATTTTAGTTACTGCACCAGAGTATTGTCCGTTTTCACTTTGTGAAACAAGTATAAAATACATGCCTGATTTAACTCTTTCACCATTAGAATTACAACAATCCCACGTAGCCATTCCTCCTTCAGAACGTGTTGTATGAAATACATTGCCTGTCATATCGGCTATTTTCACAAGTGAATTTTCCATTAAACCCTTTATCACAACCAAACCGCTATAATCGGGCTTAACAGGATTTGGATAAGCATAAATTTGAGGATAATTATCTTTGACAGTATTAAATATTCCATCTTCAGGTAATAGAGTAGATATATCTCCATATTCCACCAAGCCAAATTCAGTTCCCATTAAAACTGAATTATTAAATGGATTGGCATATACACAATATGTGATACCTCCGGGGTGATAACTGTTTTCTGATGTGAAATGCTCTATTATTTCATTTCCTGATTCACT
>CAJGDJ010000044.1 GCA_904502025.1 uncultured Muribaculaceae bacterium | reverse complement strand
TGATATGAATCAGTCGTTCGTTGAGTTTGCTATTCGAGACTATGACAAGCCTATGGGTGTTGCAACTTATAGGGCAACAAAAGATATGCCTGAGCGATTGCGCAATGCGCTACCCGATATTGAAGAATTAAAGAAACTGCTATAATTGAAATGCAGGCGAAAGAAAATTACCATCATTCTCTTTTCGTCTGCATTTCTTTTTGTACCTTTGTAGCATCAAGAGTTATCACATTGGAGCATAACAATGAAGAACTCAGAAATACGAACGATTGCTATCTCGTTACCCAATTTTCAAGCAGTCCGACCAACCGTTTAATTCTAAGATAATTGCAAATTCTGCGATTTTTTGTAAAAAAATTAAGAACACAATGATGTGGGGGGAATCTCAACAGAAAAATGAAACAATTGATTGAAAAGTTATCGTCAAAACAGCTACTTGAATCTGATGAATTCAACCAACTAATCACAACATGCCTCAAATGCGATAACACTTTTAATCATCTACGAAATAAAGCCACCCTAATTGTCCAAGAGCAGTTTGGGTTTGGCATTTATACCCGAGGGCTTATTGAGATTAGCAGTTATTGCCGTAACAACTGCTATTATTGCGGATTGCGTCGCGACAATCGCAATGCTACTCGCTATCGTCTCAATGACGATGAAATTTTATCGTGTTGCATTGACGGCTATCAAGCAGGGTTACGCACCTTCGTGCTACAAGGGGGCGAAGATGCTGCGTTTACCGATAATCGACTCGTTGACCTCATCACACAAATCCATCGCCATTGCCCCGACGTGGCAATAACCCTCTCGCTTGGCGAACGCTCAGCCGAGTCTTATCAACTGCTCTACAATGCCGGAGCATCGCGTTATCTACTTCGACACGAAGCTGCCAATGTCTCTCTTTACTCACAAATACACCCCTCCAAAATGTCGCACGACAATCGCATCAGTTGCATTAAATCATTGTTGGCTACCGGCTATCAAACAGGGATGGGAATGATGATAGGCGTGCCGGGGCAAACAATCGCACACCTCATCGACGACCTCTTATTAATGGAACAACTGCAACCACACATGATAGGGATAGGCACATTCATACCCCACCCCGACACACCATTTGGCACACATTCTGCAGGCGACTTGCGACTCTCGCTCATCATCATCGCCATTGCCCGACTAATGCACCCCTATGCACTAATCCCTGCCACCACAGCATTAGCCACACTCACGCCCGACGGATACCTGCAAGGCATTCTCTCAGGTGCCAACGTGGTGATGCCCAACATCACCCCCAACGTCGCACGCCCCCACTATGAAATTTACCCCGGCAAAGAGCACTCACAATCCACCATCACATCAACCCTCTCCAACCTCTCACAACAACTCGCCACAATAGGCTACCACATCAACTCCAGTCGAGGAGATTACAAAAAAAGGAATTAGAGTTTAACTAATTCCTTAATTGATTTCATTAGCTGTAGTTTCCAACAAAGAAACTATAATTAAAGCTTTCTACCTACTCTACAACTTATTAATATTGCATTGGCATTTTGTGAGTTCGGCGACGCATTTGTCAATGTCGTTGGGGTGAATAACTACGTTGGCTTTGTCGCCGTCGGCAAAGGCATACATGTATTCGATGAAGATGTCGTTTTGTGCCAAATGGTCGAGGATTTCAGAGAGAGACCCTGCTACATTCGGACAACTAATGCACACCACGTCGGTCAACATAACAGCAAAGTTCTCTTCACGCAACACTTCAACAGCTCTATCAACATCTGATACAATTAAACGGAGAATGCCAAAGTCGGTAGTTTCAGCCATACTAAATGCATGCATGTTGATGCCATACTTAGCTAATATCTTTGTAAGGTCATTGATACGACCTGTCTTATTTTCAAGGAAAATTGATAGTTGTTTGATTGTCATAATATCTTGTGTTTTAATGGTTAGAGTTTACGTTTGTCGATCACGTGTTTGCTCTTGCCTTGGCTACGCTCGATGCTGTTTGGCTCCATTAGGCGCACATCGGCACTAATTGAAAGCACACTTTTGAGTTTGTCGGCAAGACGTTTCTTCATTGCCAACATGCTACCCACATCGCCACTGAAGAAGTCGCGACGCACTTCTACTTGAACCTGTAAAGTGTCGAGATTGTTCACGCGATCGACAACAAGCATATATTGTGGTTCAAATTCGGGCATTTCGAGAATAACGCTTTCCACTTGTGATGGGAACACGTTGATACCACGAATGATGAGCATATCGTCGCTACGACCCATGATGCGGCCCATACGCACTGCTGTGCGACCACAAGCACATGTTCCTTCCATTAGCGTACAAAGGTCTTTTGTGCGATAACGAAGCACCGGCAGACCCTCTTTAGTGAGTGTGGTAAACACCAATTCCCCTTGTGTACCATAAGGGAGTTGCTCCAATGTTTCGGGGTCGATGATTTCGGGGAAGAAATGGTCTTCGCAAATGTGCGAGCCGTTTTGTTCTTGACATTCATACGAAACACCTGGACCCATAATTTCACTCAAACCATAAATATTATATCCCTTCAATCCAAGGCGTTCTTGAATTTCGGTACGCATATTTTCGGTCCAAGGCTCAGCACCAAATGCACCAATGCGAAGGTTGATATCATCTTTAGTCAATCCCATTTTGTCGAGCGTTTCGGCAAGATAGAGGGCGTAAGATGGAGTACATGCAATACCCGAGATTTTCAAGTCGCGAATGAGGCGAATATGTTTTTCAGTGTTGCCTGTTGATGTAGGCACAACTGTTGCTCCGAGGTTTTCCACGCCATAGTGAGCTCCAAGCCCACCGGTAAACAAACCGTATCCATAGCTCACCGAGAATGTGTCATCGCGAGTTACGCCATAGGCCGTCAAACAGCGAGCCATTACCTCTGACCACACTGCCAAGTCCTTGCGAGTATATCCTACGATTGTTGGGTTGCCGGTTGTACCCGACGAAGCATGCACACGCACAATCTCAGAAGGGGGTGCAGCTTGCAAGCCATAGGGGTAGTTATCGCGAAGGTCTTGCTTTGTTGTGAAAGGCAATTTTACTATATCGTCGATGGTTTTGATATCCTCAGGAGAGAGGTCCATCTCTTGCATTTTATGGCGATAGAATGGTACGTTGTGATACACATACGTTACTAATTTTTGGAATCGGCGACTTTGCAATGCGTGCATTTCGTCGCGACTCATACACTCTTTATTCGGATTCCAAATCATGGTTTCTTGGTATTTATAATAAGTTCAAATAATATTAATTCAACGAGTGATCCTCTTTGAACGCTTTCATACGCTCAGCCATCACATCATATAGGTCATCACGCATGCGAGATGTGCAAGCACGCACACCTTGTTGGTCACTACCTGTAGTTGAAAGCGAAATACTGCTCACTCCATAGTAGAGTAACTCTTTCAACAAGTCGCCGCCAGTCATATCGCCATAACCGATAGTAAAGAAGAAACCATCTCCAACTCGTTGTGTAACATCATAGTCATATATGATGTGGAAACCGTTGTCAGTAAAGATTTTCTTCATTTTCTCGGCACGACGTGCATATTCGCGAGTATCTTCCACGAAATTGATTTTGCCCTCGGTTGATAGTCGCAACATCTCGGCATAGGCATATTGAGTTGAGGCTGTGCAGCCCGAGGTTATCATATAGAGAATTGATGCTATCAATGTTTGACCAAACACACCGGCATCTTTATATCGCTCAGCCAATGCGGGGAATTGTCGGTCAAACAATTTGTCGCTGATGCAAGTCAATGCCATGCGTTGACCTGCATAACTGAATATCTTCGACGACGAAAGCATCAAAATGTAATTGTCGGTATAATGTGCCACAGTGGGTGGATAAGGTGGTTCAAATGGGTGTCCCATATCGCTACGGAAGTCCATGCAGAAGTAAGCCAAGTCTTCCATCACTATCACGTCATATTTAGTGGCAAGTTCGCCAATAATTTTCAGTTCGGCATCTTCAAGACATATCCAAGCAGGATTGTTGGGATTTGAATATACAATGGCTGCAATATCGCCACCCTCCATCATACTTTCAAGTTTCTCACGCAACGCCTCGCCACGATAGTTGTAGATGTCAAATTCTACCCACTCTGCACCAATTATACGCAATTGCGACTTTTGGATAGGGAAACCGGGGTCAATAAACAATACTTTGTTTTTGCCGGGAATGCGTTGTGTGCAAGCGATAAACGAGCCATACGATCCAGCCACACTTCCCACTGTGGGGACACACGCACGTGGTGAAATATCCACATTCATAAATGCTTTCACAAATCGTGATGCCTCATATTTCAATTCGGGCACACCGGCGGCAGCCGGATATTGCGAGCCAACACCTCTATCGAGAGCCGCTTTTTCAGCCTCAACACCAAATTGGTTTACAGGCAAGCCGGGCGACCCCTGATCCATGCGAATAAATGGTATTCCTGTTTCTTTCTCGAGATATTGAGCTACGAGAAGCACCTCGCCTATTGTTGCTTTTGAAAGGTCGGCAATGTGAAGTTCTTTCACAGCCTTTTCAACCAACTCCTCACTGAAAATTTTCATTGTCGTTGTCTTATTTTACAGCATTCAATCCTAAATCAAATGCTTGTTGGTTCATTTCTACCACTTTTGCACCTTTTGACGCAAACACTCGAGCAATACTTTCACGTAATTGTTCGGGAGTGAGAATTTCAATATATCGAGCCGCCATACCAAGTAAAATCACGTTGGCACTTTTGGGCATATCGTTTTCTTTCGCAACATCTTCAATGGGCAATGCTGCCACATGAGGCAGACTATTAAGCTCATTCATCAATGCCTCTTCATCGGGATAATTGGGAATATTTTTGAATGGGTGTGATGATGTTACCACCCAACCCTCTTTATCCAAATATGTCAGATATCGCAATGCTTCCATTGGCTCCATTGAGATAATCAAATCGGCAGCACCCTCCTTAATCAAATCAGAATAGATTTCATCGGTTGAAAGGCGAAGATTAGATTGCACATCTCCACCACGTTGGCTCATGCCATGCACTTCGGCTTGTTTCAAACTCAATCCTGCCACAGCTGCAGCATCACCTATGATTGTGGCAATGGTAAGAATCCCTTGACCTCCCACTCCGGCTAATATTATATCTTTTTTCATTGTTGTTGAGCCTTTTGTTTACGAAGTTTACGACTTAGGGTTTGGATACATTCACGACGTGGAATGATTACCGATACCCCTTTATATTCAATCTCTTCACGAATAATGCGTGTGATTTCTTCCATATTCTTTGGTAATGGAACTACTACACGCACATGCTCGGGAGCCACTCCAAGTCCAAGACAAATTGCTTCAAATTTATTTGTTCCTGCTGAGTCTTGCCCCCCTGTCATTGCTGTAGTAAGGTTGTCTGAAAGCACTACTGTGATATTTGCATTATCATTGACTGCATCGAGCAATCCGGTCATTCCCGAGTGAGTAAACGTAGAGTCACCAATCACAGCAATTGCAGGGAACACACCGGCATCGGCAGCACCTTTTGCCATTGTGATTGATGCACCCATATCCACACAACTATCAATTGCACGGAACGGAGGTAATGCTCCAAGAGTATAGCAACCAATATCGCCAAAGATGCGTGCATCGGCATATTCAGCAGCCACTTTGTTAAGAGCGTCATACACATCTCGGTGCCCACAACCTTGACACAATGCCGGTGGACGTGGCATTAAGTTTTGAGCTGTGGCAAATGATTGAGGTAGTGTAACACCAAGAGCAACACCTACGCTGTCGGGGGTTAATTCGCCTGTACGAGGCAAACTACCTGTCAAACGTCCTTTCAATTCATAACCTGCACCAAGCAATCCTTTCACTTGTTCCTCTACCAATGGTTGACCATCTTCGGCAATAAGCAACGCTTCACATTCTTGTGCCAATGCCTTGATTGAAGCTTCAGGAATAGGATATTGCGAAACTTTCAACACCTTCACACCAAGTTGTTGAGGGTTATTTTCCATTACATAGTTATAAGCGATTCCACATGCTACAACGCCCAATTTTGCTTTGCCTTCAGTTGCCACTTTCTTGTTAAATGGCGATACTTCGGCACTTGCCAACAGTTGTGGCTGTTTTTCAACCAACGTAGCATATTGACGGCGAGCATTAGCCGGCAACAACACCCAATGAGTGCGTTCATTATCGGGATTCAAGGCATTTTGAGATGCTGGAGCTTTCACCTCAACTCCTGCACGCGAGTGAGCCAAACGAGTAACAACACGCATCAACACCGGAAGACGCAATTGTTCCGAAAGTTCATACGCATATTTCATCATTTCGTAGGCTTCTTGTTGTGTCGAAGGCTCGAGAATGGGAATCATTGTGAATTTGCCATAGAAACGAGAGTCTTGCTCGTTTTGCGATGAGTGCATTGAGGGATCGTCAGCGGCAAGCACCACCAATCCACCATTCACGCCTGTGATGCCAGAATTGACAAATGCATCGGCGGCAACATTCATACCCACATGCTTCATACATACGAGTGCTCGTTTGCCGGCATACGACATTCCTAACGCTGCTTCCATCGCAGTTTTTTCATTAGTACACCAACGGCTACGCACCTCAGGGGCATTAGCTTGGATATATTCGGTTATTTCGGTCGATGGAGTGCCGGGATAGGCATACACGCCACTGATACCTGCATGGACAGCACCTAATGCTATCGCTTCATCGCCCAATAAAAGTTTACGTTCTATCATATTATATTGTTTTTATTTTCTATTTATTAAATATCTGCATCATTGAGAGCCGGGAATTTTTCACGGAAAGCCTCCAACATAGGCATATCCACCTCAGCCGAAGCCTCACATTCCTCATTCATAGCACACGCTGCAATCGTCTTGCCGTATGGATCGATAATCACGCTACCGCCACAATATTCACATGTAGGGTCTGTACCCACGCGGTTCACTCCTGCCACATAGCATTGATTTTCGATAGCACGAGCCACCAACAACGCACTCCATGCACCCACACGAGGTGTTGGCCAACTTGCCACATAGAGAATCATATCGTAGTCGCCACGATTACGCGACCATATAGGGAAACGCAAATCATAGCACACTTCAAGCAATATCCTCACCCCTTTCCATTCTACAATCACACGGCGGTCGCCGGCGGTGAATCGTTTATGTTCGCCACCGTATGTAAAGAGGTGTTTCTTGTCATAGAATGCAACTTCACCGTTCGGTTTTACGAAATAGAATCGATTATAGAATTTACCCTCTTGCTCTACGGCAACACTACCTGCGATTGCAGCATTGGTTGCAGCGGCCTTTTGTTTCATCCATTTGAGGGTGTCACTATCGGCACTTTCAGCAATACCTTCGGGGTGAATGCAAAAGCCTGTCGAAAACATTTCGGGCAACACATATAGGTCTGCTCCGAGATTGTTGTCAATAGCCTCATTTGCACGAGCAACATTAAGCTTAGTATCAGCCCAAACTATATCTCGTTGTAATATCGTTATTTTCATAATATATCGTTTTATTTTGCAAATATAGCAACTTTTACATTAAAAACATAACAAATTGACAACAAAAACTCACAGATACCAAACAATTTGCAACCAAATCTCATCTTCTTTAGAGCAAATCCCACTCTCAAAAAAACAAAGCCACAACCAATCAGGAAGCGACTCTATGTTTTTATCTATATATTCTCAGCTCATTAAATCAGAATACCATTGCCATTCCGGCTCCAAATTCCTTATTAAAATGGTTGTAATAGGGAGTGATGGCAATTGCCGCATTTGATTTCTTTAGATTAAACAAGTCTTGCCACACCGGCAGCATCCAATATCCTATATTCGCACTTAAAATGCCAACACCCGCTCCCGCCAAAACATCGGTAAACCAGTGCCGGTCGTTCCAAACTCGCATAAAACCAACACCACACGCCACAACGTATGCTCCAATACCGGCTCCCCAGCCATACTCTTTACGCACCAATTCAGCTCCGGTAAATACCGTTGCTGTGTGTCCCGACGGGAATGAGTTTGTCGCATCTGAATCAGGTCGAGGCGAATTAACCAAATATTTTGTTGTGTTAACCAGTATAGCCATGGTTAAATAAGAGGTTGCACCCGCACACATTCGTTCCACAAACGAATGTTTTGCCTTTACCCCAATATAATCCAAGCCCAAATATGCTGCCACCGGAAGATATTGCAAGTAATCATCAACCTTGCAGTAATTATCTCCACGCCACTCACACACCTCATTTCTCACATAATGCTTTGCATCTTTACACCAATCGATATACAATCCGGTCGAACCAATCGCAACCAACGACAGTGGCAATATCAATTGCGTGGGCTTGAATTGTGTTGATTCATCAATAACAGCAACACTATCAATTGGTTGAATCTCAACAACACTATCAAGCGATTCGGTTTGAGCAAATATTAATTGAAATGAAACTACAAATATCAATAACAGCTTTATTCTCATAAATATCACTATATGTTCTATCTGTTTTTTTGAACGCACAAAAATACATAGAATAATTCAATTTTTCAGAAAAATCATAAATCAATTGTGAGTTTTATAGCAATTATTTATATTTGTAGTTTGAAATGACATTAGATTATTTACAACTAACTAATATATTATGGATAAAGAACTTGCTTTGAACCCTAACAAGGTTGTGGCTTATCTTGGTAAACCTGCAAAAGAATTTACCAAAGCCGACATTATTCGCTTTATCAGCGAAAACGAAATACGCATGGTCAACTTTATGTACCCTGCCGGCGATGGACGTTTGAAAACTTTGAATTTTGTAATTAACAATTTGGCTTATCTCGATGCTATACTCACTTGTGGAGAACGCGTTGACGGCTCAAGTCTTTTCCCATTCATTGAGGCAGGAAGCAGCGACCTTTATGTGTTGCCACGTTTCTCAACTGCATTCCTCGATCCATTTGCTGAAATCCCTACCCTTTCAATACTTTGCTCTTATTTCAACAAAGATGGCGAACCTCTTGAAAGCTCTCCCGAAAACACTCTTCACAAAGCATGTAAAGCGTTTAACGAGGTTACAGGCATGGAGTTCCAAGCAATGGGCGAATTGGAATACTACGTTATCGCCCCCGATGACGAAATGTTCCCCGCTACCGACCAAAAAGGATATCACGAGTCAGCCCCATACGCAAAATTTAACGAATTCCGCACCCAATGTATGGCTTACATTGCACAAGCTGGTGGTCAAATCAAATACGGGCACTCTGAAGTGGGCAACTTCACTATCGATGGCATGATTTATGAGCAAAACGAAATTGAGTTCTTGCCAGTAAATGCCAAAGATGCTGCCGACCAACTTATGGTGGCTAAATGGATTATCCGCAACCTCGCATATCAATTGGGCTACGACATCACTTTCGCTCCAAAAATCACTGTGGGCAAAGCCGGTTCAGGTCTTCACGTACACATGCGTATCGTGAAAGATGGTCAAAACCAAATGCTCGACGGTGGCGTGCTATCAGCTACAGCTCGCAAAGCAATCGCAGGTATGATGGAACTTGCACCTTCAATCACTGCGTTTGGTAACACAAACCCAACTTCATATTTCCGTCTCGTACCTCACCAAGAAGCACCTACTAATGTATGCTGGGGCGATCGCAACCGTTCGGTATTGGTACGCGTGCCACTTGGTTGGGCGGCAAAATCAGATATGTGTCAACTCGCTAACCCACTTGAAGCACCAAGCAACTACGACACAACCCAAAAACAAACTGTCGAAATGCGTTCGCCAGATGGTTCGGCCGATATCTACCAACTTATCGCTGGTCTTGCTGTTGCTTGTCGTCATGGTTTTGAAATCGAGAATGCATTAGAAATTGCAGAAAAGACATACGTTAACGTGAATATTCACAAGGAAGAAAACGCCGACAAACTCAACTCATTGGATCAACTTCCCGATAGTTGTGCAGCATCGGCTGACTGCCTCGAACGTCAACGCGAAGTATTTGAAAAATACAACGTATTCAGCCCGGCGATGATCAACGGCATTATCAACAAACTCCGTTCTTACGACGACAAGACATTGCGTCGCGACATCGAAGGTAACCAAGAAGAAATGCTCAAAATCGTAACCCGCTACTTCCACTGCGGATAATCGACAACGACATATCTAACAACAATCAAGGGAGCCCCATCGGAGCTCCCTTGATTAGTTTTATGGAGTATTTTATAATTTAGGCTCAACCGGGCACATTCTATACTTTTTACCCATTTCCATGGAATCAGCATTTTTTACCTTTTCCATATCTACATTGTATAAATATTGTGGCACTTCATATATTATAGTCATATCTTCTTTTAAGTAGCATTCAACCTCAGCCCACAACATCGAATACAATCTACTATCATTATATATAGACTCCAATCCGTTGTCCGAAGCTCGACATTCGTCCAAGAGATCTAATATTGCCTCTCTCTTTGAGATTTCAACTTTCTTAAATTCATGCATACCATCTGCTAAAAGGCATGCAGTCAATGAACGTCCACTATCGTAAAAGATAATATACATCTCTTTTTTACTAATAACATTTTCAGTGTCTGCCACTGCTGAATCACGCACTGTAACCAATCCAACTTTATGCAACCTTTCATTTGTTTTGGTACCTTGAATCTTATCAACAGTCGTCTGCTTGCTCACCCATACAATAAGATCTTTTAGCACCCCTTTCTTTTGTTGGTTTATTGTATATACATGCCAACGATCTGCAAACTCAGCTTTCGTATTACTATTTATTCTCACTGTAGCATTTTCACTAATAATATCATCTTTACACAGAGATTGCCAAGTAGAACCTGATTGCACCCAAGCCGAACCATTTACACTATATACTTCATAAAAATTATCGGCTATCACACAATTAAAACTTGTAATAACAAGCAATAACATTAATCCAAATCGTTTCATTTCAACCTTATTTTTTTAAGTTTCAAAATTTGTCTTATTACGCCCTCAATAAAACGTTTACCTACATTATAAGAATCATTAATTATAGGATATACCAAAATACCTAACAATAACATTGTAAAATCAACATATATTCCCAATTGGTATAATTTATAACCTCCAAATATAACAACTCCAATCAACAGCAATATTTGCATCAAGAAACTCACAAGTGAAGTGCATTCACTATATCTCTCGTCTCCATTACACTCAAAAAACTGAATTATAAATGAGGACAGCAATAGAATCAACCCACACAATACATTATTCAACAATGGATTATAATAGATAAAATCGCCATCGATTATATTTCTGATTGAGTGAGCTAAAACCTTTACTCCGTTATAATCCGAAGATATCGATGTGCGATGAACATCTTCTTGATTTAAGGAACCGACTAATACTATTTTTTTTTCTATTTTTTCTTTATCGCTAAATATATCCTCTGCATCAACTATTGGAAACTTTACCGACTTCCAATATATATAAGCTCTCTCATTAGGTTTAATATGTTCGGTTTCTCTTTTATTTGTATATAGCGAGCCTACCAAATATGCTAAACTCGACTCAATTTCACCATCGATTTCCATCAATGGCATAAACGTGCGTATTACATCATATTTACTCTCTACATCGGCATTTATACAACCCTCATATCCGTTTATATTGTCGGCAAAGAAACTTCGCATCATTCGTTCTCCATTATAAAACGATGCAACTACGATTTTATCATCAAAAGTGTTTATCGCTTCAGCTAAACGGTTATCAGCAATAGAATCTTTATGCTCAGGAAAAATAAAATCAAGGCCAACAACCGATGGATTACACATTGCTAATTCCTCCAAATATGTAGCAATATCATTTCGATTAGCATAGTCAGGAATATTTATAATCACTATGCGATTATCTAATTCACTTACCGAAGAATTTGCTTCGTATTGAGCATATAAATCATAAGGTTCGGTAGGAATTTTATTTGCATTCCCAACAAAATCAGTTATATCGAGAGGAATGAACCGAAATCCCCACAAAAGCACTAACGCCAACAGCCATATTAAAAAGCTTCGTCTCAGATATATTTTGCGACTATTCATTAAAATTTAATTTTATAACATATCGGCACAAGATTTTTACATTCTCTTGCCTGTACTCCAATATCAGCACCTGAACCACCTATAGTTGGATCGCACATTATATATTTTTCACCTTCATATAATATTGCATCTCCTAAAATTCTTTCATCATCAAATTTTATGGCCGTTGATAAATGAGGGAACGGAGCACTATAATGCAAAAATATTACATCTAATCCAACCAATTCATTTACAAGATACGCAAATAATATTGCATGGTCTTCACAATCACACCCCGGATAGTAGAATGTTTCATCAGGGAATAACGATCTTTCACCTTTGAATTGTAAACTATCTTTAGCATAAGGAAACGCCGTCTGCACAAAATTCAAGATTTGTGAAACTGCACTTTTTTTATCTAATCCTAAAATTTGTTGCCTCAACTCTCCTACTACTTGTTTATACAGCTCTTGGCTCATGCCCGACACTGCATATACACTCCAATGGCAAGGGGGATAATCATCATAAAAATTCATTAGATTCTTATTTACAAATGCACCTACCGACACCCCTACGCGAGAATTATAATTGCGATTTTGCGATGGTGATACCTCAAACACAGGAGGTGAGCTTATTTTCATTTCACATGGCTTTGATTTTTCGCAGAATCTTTCCTTATATGTACTTATATATTCTACATTTTTTGCAGTAACCAAATAATATCTTCTTTCACTATTATCATCAAGAAAATTCACATACAAATATTCAAATATTTCATCATTGGAATTCACCAACAATTCAAGACCGTTTTCACTCTTTCCAACTCGTACATCATAACCTGTTTGTGTCAATAAAAATGCACGAAGGAGTATTGATTCACTGCATTTTTTTTCTCCGAAATATGATTTTGCCAATTTATCGGTAAACATTATATACCCCCAATCACACATATTGTATTGTGATTTCAATGCCACACAATCATCAACCAATTTTTTAAATTGAGAATCATTAATCAAAAATGACATCGCTTTTGACACCGCTTTCTCCGAAACGCTCTGCACCTTAAAACGCTTCGCAGATTCCTTTGTTAACTCTACTTTTAGCGTTGAGCCATAATAGTTAACTTTATGAGACGCGTGTTGCGATACCTCACGAATTGTCAAATCGACATCGTTGTCTTTAGGCAATTCGATTATTTTTAGATCTTCTTTGATTTGAATCGTCTTTTTCGGTTCAGTCTTGTCAGCAGGGATTATTATATCGGGAGTAGGAATTGTCGGAGCCTTCTTGTGCTGGTTTAACTCATATTCTTGCCAAGGCTTCGCAATATAATCAAGAAACCGAGCATTATATTCGGCTCTTTTTTTTTCAAAAGCAGTATTATACTCAGCTACTTTTGCCTCATATTGGTCATTATATTTCGCTATCGCTCTATCCCACTCCTGATTTTTCTTTTTTATATAATCATCAAAGGCATCGGCATCTGCCGACAGACAGCACCCTAATAAAAGGGTGCTTGCTACTATCGGTTTTATATATGTAAATAAATTCATCTGCAATTTTTATTTGAATTTTACTTTGTTCAAATATAAATATTCCTCATCAATATTATCTCCAAATGAATGTAATTTTATACTCGAGAACATTGATGCATTGGCATTGACATTTTTTACTATTATTGAACATTTCACTGAAACTCCTGACGGAATTGTATTTGACACCCAACTACCGGATTTATTACCTACCGACACTGTTACATCGGTATATTGATTTCCTAAGTCATCATATATATAACTGGACCAACTACTATACC